>NZ_WPCD01000245.1:0-4763 GCF_009741955.1 Halogeometricum sp. CBA1124
TCGTCGGCAACCATCAGTTCCGTATTGCTTTCGAGAGAGACGGTATAGGTATCGTGGCCACTCGCGGTGCGAGGAAGCGACCGGAGAGGAGAGCGGCGACGACGGTTCAGGCGTCGTCTTCGTTCTTCAGTTCCTCGAGTTCCGCCTCGACGTCCTCGTCGGCGACGTCCATCTCCTCCAGTTCCTCGTCGACGTCGGCGCTCGACGTCTCCTCGTCGCTCTCGACCGGTGCCGACGACTTGCCCATCTCGGTCTTCAGCGTCTCCAGTTCGGTGTCGACTTCGGCGTTCGTCCGACCCGTCTCCAGTTCGCGGTCGATGGAGTCCTTGTCGGACATCGCGTCGTCGAACGCGCCGGTGTCGACGAGTTCGTCCATCGCGGCCGACCGGGCCTCCATCTCGTCGGTCTGGTCCTCCGCGCGTTCGAGGGCGCGAGAGACGTCGCCCATCTCGTCGCCGACGCCAGACATCGCCTCGGAGACGCGCGAGGAGGCTTCGGCCGCCTCGTACCGCGCCTTCATCGTCTCCTTCTTCGTCCGGAACTCCTCGATGCGGTTCTGGAGTTCGTTCTTCTTGTCGACGAGGTTGTCCTGCGTGTCCTGGAGGTTGGCGATCTGCGTCTCCAGTTCCTCTATCTGGTTCATCTTCGCCTGCTTCTTCTCCAAGGCGCGACGGGCCAGGTCGTCGCGGTCCTGTCTGACCGCCTCGCGGGCCTGTTCGTTGTGTTTCTCGACGTTCTCCTCCAGACGGCGCTTCTGAATCTCCAGACGCTTCTTCTGCGTCGTCAGGTCGGCGATTCCCTGCTTGACCTGCTGGAGTTCGTCGCGCATCTTCTCGTAGGAGTAGTCGAGCGTCTCCGTCGGGTCCTCCGCGCGGTTGAGGAGGGAGTTGATTTTCGAGCGGATGACGTAAGACGCGCGTGAGAGGATTCCCATAGCCCTATCTTGTTCACGCTGGCCTTAAAACCTCACGCGGTCAAGGTGTCGCGTGAGCGAGACGGTCCTGATACCGGGCGGACGTGACGTGCGGGCGACGCTCGACGTCGCCGGGAGCGACGGCGAGAACGCGGGCGACGACGCCGGTAGCGACGGCGAACCAGTCGACGGGATTGCGTCCGAGGCCGTCGTCGTCGCCTGCCCGCCCCACCCGCAACACGGTGGGCACCGCGGCGACGGGCGCCTCGTCGCCGTCAGCGACGCCCTCGGTCGGCGCGGCGTCGACTGCCTCCGGTTCGACTACGGCGCGTGGGACGAGGGGCACGGCGAACTCGCCGACGCCCACCGCGCAGTCGAGTGGGCCGCCGACCGGTACGAACGGGTCGCCCTGTTCGGCTTCAGTTTCGGGGGCACGATGGCGTTGTTGGCGGCCGCGGGCGGGGCGGACGTGCGGGCCGTCTCCGCCCTCGCGCCGGCGCACAGACTCGCCGAGGACCTCGACGTCGTCGCCGCGTTCCCCGACGTGCCCGTCCCCGTGCAGGTGGTGTACGGGACGCGCGACGACGTCGCCGCCGCCCACCTCGTCGCCGAACGCGCCCGCGAGTTCGAGCAGGCGGTGGTCGAACTCGAGGCGGACCACTTCTTCGTCGGACAGGAGGAGAAGGCGGCGACGGCGGTGGTCGACTTCCTCGTGCCGTGGCTTCAGTCCCCGGCCTCGCGGTAACCGGCGGCGGCGTTGACGACGACGGCGACGACGCCCGCGGCGACGATGAACGTCCAGAACGCCGCCCACGCCGCCGCGGCCACGTCGGCGAGGAAGACGTACGTCCCCGCGCCGGCGGCGAAGGCGACGGCGAACGGGGCGACGAACGGCGGGTCGGTCCAACTGCCGCCCGCGTTGTAGTACTCGACGGCGTACGCCCAGAGGTTCCCGACCGTGAACTGGAAGACGACGAGGCCGAACAGACCGCCGAGGACGGCGGTGAGGACGGGGAGCGGTTCGAGGGGTCGCCCGCGAAGCGACCACGCGGTTCCCGCGAGGAACACGGCCAGCATCACGGCGTGCCACGGGCGCGGGGTCGGTCGAAGTCGTCGCTGGAGGGACATACGCGGACGTCACCGCCGAGTGACAAGAGCGTGTCGCGTGGGAAGCGCCGTGGCGGGACGGCGCCGGTCGGTGGCCGGTGTCAGTCGTCGGCGCGTTCGGCGTCGAGAGCGTCGTTCGGGAAGCACTCCCCGAGGTCGTGAATCATGTCGATGGTCTCGGTCTTCGTCTGGGCGTCGAGGTCTTCGAGCGTCTCTATCTGGTCGAGGGCGCGCCGGAGAAGCGGGAGGCTCAGTCGGCCGTCGACGTGGCAGACCGGGAGGTAGAGGTCGGTGAACGACTCCGGCGGGATGCCGGACGTCGAGAGGAGGAAGTAGTCGTCGATGTCGGACATGTCGTCGACCGAGAAGTCGTCCGCCTCGTACGGCGTCTTGGGGGCGTCTTTCGTCGCACCGCGGACCGACGGAACGTGCAGGGTGTATTCGGACATTACTGTTCGAGCGTCGAGCGGGCGACTGAAAGGCTTTGTTGCCGGCTGAGGTGGCCGTTATCGGCCGATACACTATTATGAGGGGCCGCTCGGGCGTCGCTCACCCGCCGACCCGCCCGACGGCCCGTCACGCTCGGAGTCCGACGGTTCGTCCATGTGGTAGCCGACGACGGCCGTGACGAGACTCGCGGCGGCCAGCGTGCCGAGTGCCGGCGCGAACGTCCCCGTGCGGTCGTAGACGAAGCCGACGGTGAACGGCCCGAGGAAGCCGCCGATTTCCCCGACGGTGAATATCAGCCCCGTCGCGACGGCGGTGAGGCGCGGTCCGATACCGTCCATCTCTATCGGAATCGCCCGGACGAGCGGTGCCAATCCGCCGATGGCGAAGACGCCGACGAGGAGGAGCGACGCCGACAGCGTCCACAGCGAGGTGCCGACGACCAGTCCCAGCAGTCCGAGCGTCCCGGCGACGCCGCAACCGACTATCGGGAGTCGACGCGTCGAGAGGCGGTCCGAGAGCGCGGGGACGCCGACGATGCCGAGCACGCGGACGAGGACGAACAGGCTCGTCAGCGTCCCCGCCAGCGCCGGCGTCATGCCGCGCGTCTCCAGAATCGTCGCGAGCCAGTTCGACAGGCCGTGACTGATGAACAGCCGCATCGTGCCGACGACCACCAGCAGCAACAGGCCGTAGTGGGTGAACACCGAGCGGAGGTCGCTCGCTATCGACGCCCGCGCGAACGTCTGGTCTCCGTCGTCCGCGCCGAACCGCTCGACGCGACCCC
The DNA here is from genome assembly GCF_009741955.1 of Halogeometricum sp. CBA1124. Classification (NCBI taxonomy): domain Archaea; kingdom Methanobacteriati; phylum Methanobacteriota; class Halobacteria; order Halobacteriales; family Haloferacaceae; genus Halogeometricum; species Halogeometricum sp. CBA1124. The sequence goes on from NZ_WPCD01000245.1 coordinate 3,255, forward strand.
ACAGCGCCCACGACGCGACGACCCACAGGAGGGCGAACCCGACGACGAGGACGCCGCCGTAGCGGAAGAACTGCCGCCACCCGGTCCCGAACTGGCCGACGAGTGGCCGCGCGACGGCGAACACCGTCGCGCTCCCGAGCGTCGCGCCCACCGTGTAGACGGACGACACCGTCCCCGCGCGTTCGGCCGGGAACAGGTCGGACACCAGTTTCGGCAGGCCGAAGGTGACGGCGGTGCCGCCGACGCCGAGGAGGAGCGTCGGCGCCAGAACGGAGGCGAACCCGGTGGCGAACCCCCGAATGAGGTGCGCGACGCCGACGACGAACAGGCCCGCACCGAGCGCTCGCCGCGGCCCCAGTCGGTCGATGACGAGGCCCGACAGGAGCGAGAGGGGGATGTAGCTCAGTTGCACCGCGCCGGTGACGACTCCGGCCTCGGTGCCGGACAGCCCCAACTCCTCGATGACCGGCACGAGGAACGCCGCGAGCGAGAACCACGAGAACGTGAAGCAGAAGTAGCCGGCGCTGGCGAGGGTGAGCAGGACGTACGACTCCGCCGAGACGCCGTCGTCGGTCATTCGCGTCGGTGGCTCCGTGCGTCCACCTCCGCGGCCGGGTCTAAATCGGCGGCGGTATCGGCAGTCCGACGCGGGAATCGGCTTCGGTCAGTTGTAGCCGCGCCAGCGCCGTCCGCAGTTCTTGCACTTGAAGAACCGCGTCGGCGGTTCGTCGGCCGACCCGGTCTGTTTGATGGTGTACCACGCCTCGCCGTGGCCGCACTCCTCGCAGGTCACGTCCGTCGCCGTCGGCTTCCCCTCGAAGTCCGCGCCCTCCTCCGTCTCGATGCGTCCGAGTCGTCCTGCGCTTCTGTCGAGACGAACTCCGCGGCGCGGTCTGTGTCCTGCTCCTGCGTCGCGCCGCAACTCGAACAGACCATCTCGCCGTCCTGATTGTGCATCATCGAACCGCACTCGTCGCAGAACTGCATACGCCGACCTACGGCCGCGGTCACTAATGTGTTGCACGCCTCGGCGCGGCGGGCGTCAGTCCTCGTCGACCATCGGACAGTTTCGCACGCGGAACCGGTCCGTCTCGACCACTTCGACTATCTCCGTCCCCTCGTGGGTACAGGCCAGTTCCGGCGGGGCCGCGAGGTGGGGACACTGCTGGCAGAACTCCGACTTCGGGACCACGTGGTCGTCGTGGCCCGGCAACTCGTCGTCGACGGGTTCGGCCGCGTCGCCGGCGGGACCGACCCCCGTCGCCCCGTCGTCCTCCTCGACCAGTCCGGCCCACACCGCCTCGGAATCCACCGTCTCGACGGCCATCGACTCGAACAGCGACTCGGCGTCGTCCGCCGCGGCCGCACCGTCGACCCGGCCGTCGCGTCCGTCCGTCCGACCCGCGTCGCGTCGCTCCGACCGCCGGCGTTCGATGCGTCGAACGAGGTCCGAGAGCGGTGCGTCGTCCGTCGCGTCTGCGGCGTCCGCCGGACCGTCCTCGCCGATTC
>NZ_WPCD01000167.1:0-8363 GCF_009741955.1 Halogeometricum sp. CBA1124
GAGGAGAGCGGCGACGACGGCGTAGACGAGCGGAATCCGGAAGACGCGCTTCGCGCCGGCCAGTCCGCCGCTCCCGCCGCCGCGGGAGGCGATGAAGACGCCGAGCGTGTAGATGAGGACGCCCTGCACGGAGAGGAAGACGACGGCCGTCGCCCGCCCCGCGTCGCCGAACGCGAAGTTCGAGACGGGGATGCCGTAGTTGCCCGAGTTCGAGAACGCCGAGACGAGGACGAGGGCGCTCAGCAGGGGGTCCGTCTCCCCGAGGAGGCGGCCGACGCCCTCGGCGACGACTATCATCACGAGGTGGTAGGCGGTCACCGCCGCGACGATGCCGACCAAGGTTGACCCCGCCAGCGTCGTCGTCGCGAGACTGTGGAGGACGAGTGCGGGCGCGAGGACGTAGACGACGACGGTGTTCAGCGGGTCGGTGTCGACGTCCTTGGTGCGACCGAGGGCGAACCCGACCGCCCCGACGGCGAGTATCGGGAGGATAGCCGTGCCGAAGATAGAGAGTAGCGAAGCCACGTTCGGGTCTGTCCCGGCACGCTCTCAAACGCTTCGGAGACGGCGCGGCTTACCCGTAGTCGACGAGGTTCCGTCACTCCCCGTCGTCGCCGGTTCCCGACGCGGCGGCGTCGGTACCGGGGTCGTCGGCCTCGCTCGCGTCCTCGTACAGTCGCACCATCCGGTCGAAGAACGCCAGCATGACGACCACCGAGACCACCGCCCCGAGCGCCGTCCGGACCGGTCGTCGCGCCGCCGCCGCCCCGAGCGTGTACAGGTACACCGGAGCGGCGAGTACCGCGAACGCCGTCTCCGGCCGCGACGAACGGAGGCCCCGGTCGAGCCAGACCCGTTCGCCGCGCACGACGCGCGTGGCCCACGCTCGGTCGTCGGCGGGCGGGGAGAACAGCAACGGGTTCACGGCCACGAACAGGAGCGTTCCGACGAGCAGTCGGCGGTCTCGGCGGTAGACGCTCAGGACCAGCATCGGATACGCCCCGACCAGCGTCCAGACGCTCCCGGGGTTCTCGTGTCGGGACCAGAAGAAGCGGTCGACGGGGCTCGAACGCTGGGTCACGGTCTCTCGTCCCCGCTTCGTGGGGACGGGTAGTAAGTGCGCGCCTTCGTCACGTCACGCGCCGACGCCGTCGTTCTCGACGAGTCGCCACTCGCCGTCGGCCGTCGCCTCGGCGTAGCCGCGGCGTTCCATCTCGGCCATCACCTCGCTCATCCGGTTCGGCTGGGCTATCTCCATCTCGATGCGGTCGACGTCGTGGTACTCCGCGAGGAAGTGCCGGACCGACTCCACGTCGAACGTCTCCCGGTCGGCCTTCTCCATGACGCCGGTTGTGAGGTCGATCATGTCCTCGATGAAGTTCCACGGGTAGACGACCCACGCCCACTCTTCGAGGCGTTCGCCGACGAAGTCGGGTTCGAACTCGCTGCTCTGGAGCAGTTGGAGCGTCGCCGTCCGGACTTCGCCCGCGTCGCGTTCGGTCACGTACTCGTAGGCGCGTTCGATGGACCCGCCGGTGTCGGCGATGTCGTCGATGATGAGCACGTCTTTGCCCTCGACGCTGCCCTCCGGCATCGGGTAGCGCACCTCGGGTTCGCCGGACTTCTGGGCCGTTCCGACGTAGTGTTCCATCTTCAGGCTCGTCAGGTCGTCCAGTCCGAGGAAGTCGCAGATGCACCGGCCCGCGAACCACCCGCCGCGCGCGAGTGCGACGACCACGTCCGGTTCGAATTCGGCGGCCTTCACCTGGTCGCTCACGTCGCGGCACCGGCCGTAGATATACTCCCAGTTCGTGATCGTGCAGTTAAACTCGTCGGGGAGGTCGCCCATGGGCTTCGTTCACCACTACACGAACGGGGCGTTGCCCCCTTTAACGTGTCCGTCTCGCCTCGCGCTCGTCAACTCGACGGACGTTTCACGACCCCTACCTATCCGCTACCGAGCACATACTTTTATACGACCATGTCGTATGCCAACATACAACAGGATGTGACGACCCATGTACACCTGCAACAACTGCGGCGAGTTCGTGACCCGTGACTTCGTGCGCGTCTTCGGCGACACCGAGGACGAAGTGTTCGGCTGCCCCTCGTGCATGAACATGCGCGAGGTGATGGAGGGCGAGGCGTCCCGCCCCGGCGTCGCCACGGAGTGACGCCGCCGTCCGTCGCCGTTCGAGACGCCGATGTCCGGGTCCCGAAGCCGTCGCCGGTAGGAGGGCGACGGGCGGAGGGGACTCGCTCGAACCGCCGGGATTCTTACCCGCGAGGGCCGTCGAGGGCTCTATGCAGACTCGTCGTACGCTCCTCGTCGACGCGTTCTCGGCCGAACCGCTCGCCGGCAACGCCGCCGGCGTCGTCCCCGACGGTGACCTCGCGACCGAACAGATGCGGGCCGTCGCCCGAGAACTCGCCGTCAGCGAGACGGCGTTCGTCCAGTCGTCGAGCAGTGCGGACCGCCGACTTCGCTTCTTCACGCCGACGCGCGAGATAGACCTCTGCGGGCACGCTACCATCGCCGCGCACGCGCACCTCCACCGCGACGGCGTCGTCGACGCCGGCACGCACACCGTCGAGACGAACGTGGGCGTCCTCGACGTCGACGTCGAAGCCGACGGCACCGTCTGGATGACGCAGGACGCGCCGAGCGTCGACCGCGTGGAACTGGACTACGACAGACTCGGCGACGCCCTCGGCGTCGACCCCGCCGCGTTCCGCGACGTGGGCGCGTCCATCCCGCCGGCCGTCGCCTCGACGGGCCTCCCTTTCCTCGTCGTCCCCGTGAACTTCCTCGAACATCTCGGCGGCGCGGACCCGGACCTGCCCGCGTCGAGGCTCTCACCGACGAGTACGACGTCGCCGGGGTGTACGTCTTCACCTTCGACGCCCTCGAGGCGGACTCGACGCTCCACGCGCGGATGTTCGCCCCCGGTATCGGCATCCCCGAAGACCCCGTCACCGGCACCGCCAGCGGTGCCTGCGGCGCGTACCTCCGCCACGTCGACGCGTTCGACGGCGACGTCCCCGACGAGATGGTCTTCGAACAGGGTCACTTCGTCGACCGACCCGGTCAGGTCCGAGTCCGCGTCGATACCGACGTCCGAGTCGGCGGCCGGGCAGTCACCGCACTCGACGGGTCGCTCTCGATTCCCCCGGTCCAAGACGACGACATTCTCGAAGTCTGACGATACCAGATACGTACCATAAATATCAGGATATAATACATTCGGGATTGTGTTGATCACGTAGTGACACGAGACGCCATCGTGAACGAGCGGTTCGTCGCGTTCGCAGACGCGGTACGGCGTCGCATCCTCACGTACCTCTCTCCGGCGTCGAACGGGCCCGACGAGATAGATTTCGACGCGCTGGTGTCGAGGCTCGTCGCCGACGACGAGTCGGGGCTGAACTCGCCCTCGGTGGCGAGGCTGAACCTCGTCCACGTGCACCTGCCGAAACTGGAACAGGCCGACCTCGTCGAACGTGACGGCGATACGATACGACTCACCGTCGCGCCCGACGTGGTGTCCGACGGACTCGACCTCGCGAATCGGTTCGAGACGGCGTAGCTCAGCCGATGTACCGCAGGTCGTCGTCGCTCATCCCCTGCTGTTGGTTCTGCATCTCCTGAATCTTGCCGACGACCTCCTTCATCTCCTCGGCGCGTTCCTCAAGCGACTCGAAGCCGACTTCGAAGCCGATGGCCTCCTGCAGCACTTCGAGCACCACCTGAGCGCTCTGGGGGTCCACGAGGTAGCCGCTGGTCTCGCCCATCAGACAGGCGACCGAGAGGCCGCGACGCTCGCCGAGTCCGAGGAGGAGGCCGCTGACGCCGACGATGCCGCCCGCGGGTTCGTCCTCGCGGAACTCCACGCCGGCGTCTTCGAGCGACGCCGCGTCGTCGGCGTCGGTCACCGCACCGAGGACGGTCGGTTCGTCCACGAGTTCGCCCGTCGGAACGCCGCCGAGGGCGTACCCCTCCTCGACGCCGAACTCCTCGGCGACGTCGAGGAACGTGTCCGTGAGGTGGTAGTGGCCGGCGTTCGACTGCGCCTGGTGGTCGCCCGTGAGGACGAGCAAGTCCCGGTCGCCCGCGTCGACGGCGTAGAACTCCGCGCGAGCCAACTCCGCGACGCTGTCCTCGTCCAGCGTCACCTGCGGTGGGAACTCGTCGGCGTAGACGTACCGGACGGGTTCGCTGTCGAGTTCTTCGAGAAGGTGTTCGACGGCGAGTTTGCCGACGTGACCGACGCCCGGCAGTCCCTCCACGAGGACCGGGTCACGGAGGTCCGGTTCCGCGAGCGTCTCCACTTCGATATCTTCCATGCCCCTATTCCCGAACGCGGCGTTTAAGAGCGCGTCGGTACTCCCCGTACGGGTCCTCGGGGTTGAACGGAGCCGGCGCGCTGTTGACGGCGTCCGCGCCGCAGTCGGGACAGGTGTCAGAAAGCGTGTAGACGGGCCGCTCGTGCGCGTCGCGCCACGCGCTACAGACCCGGATGTCCGACTTCACGGTCCTACTCGTCGTCTTCGTGCCGTTCGCGGTGGAAGTCGCCGGTGCCGCCCTCGGCCTCGATGACCGACTTCGCGCGTCCGGCGGCGTCTTCCAGCGCCGTCTCGGCCGTCTTGTAGTCGGGCGCGCGCACCTTGATGCGGTACTCGGGCGCGCCGACGTAGGTGACCTCGAGCTGAATCTCCTCGGGCACGTCGTCGCCCTCGGCGGCCTTCAGCGCCTCCTTGATGTGGTCGACGCCGTCGCCCGTCGGACACCGGATGTCGACGTAGCCGGTGACGTTGACGTACGGCACCGAGACGTTCTGTCGGGCCGTCTCGACTATCGTCTCGACCTCGTCGTCGTCGAGGTCGACGTCGTCGAGGGCGGCCGCGCCGTGGATGGCCGCCTGCTCGAAGCCGTCGTAGAGCGTCTCGTACTCGGCGAGCACGGCGTTCGCGATGGCGCTGTACTCCTCGTCGGAGACGTCCTCGCCGAACGCGAGACTCATCCACTTGTCGGCCTTCTGCTCGTTCTTCCACTCCTGGATCTTCTCCTTGCGCTGGTGCTCGTTGACGTCCTTGATGGAGAGGTCTATCTGCTGGGACCCCGTGTCGACGTCGAGCACCTTCGCGACGACCGTCTGTCCCTCGCGGACGTGGTCGCGGACGTTCTTGATCCAGCCGCTGGCGACCTCGCTGATGTGGCAGAGACCGCGCTTGTCTTCGTACTCTTCGAGGTCGACGAAGACCCCGAAGTCGGTTATCTCGTCGACCTTTCCGACGACGAGTTCACCGCTGTCGGGCCAACCGCTGTACTTCATTTGTAAATACCTCCAGAGGGGAGCTTACGCCTCGGCAGAGCGTCGTTCGACCGTCTCGACGACTTCGCCGTGAATCTCGGCGTCACCGCCGGTCGGCGTCGCCAGCGTCGTCCCGCAGACGGCGCAGTTGACGACGGACGAGGCCTTGCCGAAGACGACCTGTTCGTTGTCGCAGTCGGTGCACTGAACGAGGTAGAAGTTACCCGCCATGAGTTACTCCTGGAACTCCAGTCGGCCGGCGCGCCAGCCCTCGCGCATGTGGGCCTTGCCGCAGTCCGAGCAGATGTACTTCAGGTGGGTCTTCTTCGTCGGCTTGTCGCCACCGGGCACCTTCGAGAACTTCCCGGCGTTCCCGATGACCGCCTTTCCGCGGCGGGTCTGACGGGCGTTCCACTTCATCCCCGTCGGCGTCCGGTTCGGACTTTCTCGACCTCGTGTTCGTGGTGCCCGTTGCAGTTCGGGCAGTACGTGTTGAATCGGCGTGGCATCTGCATAGATATCGACCTTGTGCGTGTTTCGACACGGCCCGTTAAAACCCGTTTGGTTCGCGGACGCCGTACGAACCGCCGTGGTGAGGTTTCACGTACCCGCTCGCCGCTCCGCGCCCGCGTCGTTCATGGGGGGCGACCGACCGGTTGCGGCCGACCGAACTCGACGACCGAGGTGAGCGACGCCCCGCCGTATCGGTTCCATACTCGTCGGTCGCGCCGGTAATGGACCGCATACTTACCATCCGAACCGCCGTCGCCCGACCCGAGGCCTATGTCACGATGAGACGGCGGGCGCTGCTCGGCGGCATCGCAGGGACGGTGCTGGCCGGCGGTCTGGCGAATCGGCGAACGAACTGGGGGAGCAACCGGCCGGCGACGAGTGCGCTCGAAACCGGGCCGTCGGTTCGCCTCGAACCGGTCGCGACCGGGTTCGACCAGCCGCTGGCGTTCGAGTCGGTTCCCGGGCGACCGGAGCGGTACGTCGCCGACAAGACCGGTCGCGTCCACCTCCTCGACGGCGACGGCGTCCGATCCGACCCGTTCCTCGCGTCCGCGACCGGATGATGGAACCCGTCTCGTGGGAGCAGGGGCTCCTCGGGTTCGCGCTGCACCCGGAGTTCACGGACACGCGCCGGTACTACGTCCGCTACAGCGCACCGCGACGGCCGGGCACGCCGTCCGGCTATAGCCACACGTTCGTCCTCGCGGAGTTCACCGCGACGGCCGACCTCCGAGACACGGTTCCGGGGTCCGAGCGGACGATTCTGGAGATTCCACAGCCGGGGCGGAACCACAACGCGGGGGCCGTCGAGTTCGGTCCGGACGGCCACCTCTACGTCGCCGTCGGCGACGGCAACCACGGCACCGGCGACGGGGGTCGGGGGCACGCGAACGACTGGTATCTGCTGAACAGCGGCGGGAACGGACAGAACCTGACGGACAACCTCCTCGGGAGCGTCCTCCGCATCGACGTGGACGCGGACGCGGACCCGTACGCCGTCCCCCCGGACAACCCGCTGGTCGGTCGGAGCGGACTCGACGAGCAGTACGCGTGGGGGTTTCGCAACCCCTACCGGATGTCGTTCGACGGCGACGACCTGTACGTCGGCGACGTCGGCGTCGACCGGTTCGAGGAGATAAACCGCGTGCGGCGGGGCGGTAACTACGGCTGGAACGTGCGGGAGGGCTCCCGGTGTTTCAGCAATCGGCTCGCGATGGCCGCCCTCGCGAAACTGACGGGCGGCGAGCGCTCGTACCCGGCGTGTCCGACGACGACGCCGGCGGGCGACCCCCTCGTCGACCCCGTCGTCTGCTACCCCCACCGGCGCGAGGGGACCGAACTCGGCGCGGCCGTCGTGGCGGGCTACAGGTACCGGGGAGAAGCGGTCCCCGCGCTGGAGGGCGGGTACGTGTTCGGCGACCTGCTCGGCTCGCTGTTCGTCGCGACGCCGAGCGACCGTTCCGGCGACCTGTGGGATGGCGACGCTCGACCCCGCGACGCCCGGGGCGGACCCGTTCGCGGAGTCGGTCCTGTCGTTCGGCCGCGACGCCGACGGCGAACTGTACGTCCTGACGACGGCGTTCGCGCCGGGGTCGGGGCGGGTGTACCGGTTCGGCTCCGCCGCCGACTGACCGCTCTCGCCGCCGACTGACCGCTCTCGCCGTCGACCGACCGCGCCGCCCCCGCGCCGAACCGTCTCCGAAGCCGTTAAGCCGCGACTGGCCGAAGCGTCGGGCATGAAGAAGGTCATCATCCGCGGCGACCCCGGCATCCGGCGGGGTGCGACCATCGAACTCGACGGCGAGGAGGTAATCTGCTTCTCCATCGACCGGCAGGGTGACTACCACGGTCCGGACACCCCCCAACTGTGGTGTACGGTCGGCACCGAAGACGAACGCGAAGCGTTCGAGAAGCGCCAGTTCGTCCCGCACTTCCTCGACGTGGAGACCATCGACGCCGACGCCATCACCGTCGTCTCCGACCGCGGCGCCTCGGCCTGACGACGGGCCGGCCCGCCCGCCGCGAGACGCGACTATCCTTCGACCGACCCGTTCGCCGCCGGCAGTCGCTCCTGCGTCACCTCGTAGACGGTCACCGACCCCGACCGGTGGGCGACGCTGACGCCCTGCATCTCGAACGAGACGTCGCCGTAGCGGGCGCGTTCGCCCGGGCCGACCCAGACGTACCGCACGTCGTACTCGCGGAGCAGTCGCGCCCGCGTCGCCTCGTCGCCGGTGTACATCGCGTCCACGTCGGCGACGCGCCCGTAGTAGGCGTCGGGGCCGCGGTAGCCGACTTCGTGCGCCCATCCGGCGACGGTGGGCAGACCGGTCAGACTCGACGCCGGGTTCGCGTTCCAGTTGTACATCACGTCCTCGCGCCCGTCCGTCCCCGACGCGTAGAAACTCGTCCCGGGCGCTTCGAGGAGGACGGGCGTCCCCTCGCGTTCGTCCAGCCAATCTATCGCCTCGGCGTACTCGGGGTGTGACGTCTCCACGAACTGCGTCGCGTCGAGCGTCGTCCCGCCGGGCGGCCCCC
>NZ_WPCD01000084.1:0-14123 GCF_009741955.1 Halogeometricum sp. CBA1124
GGACCGGGGCACCCGAAGACGACCGCGACGTGGGCGTGACGACGGAGGTGTTGACGACGCTCTCGCGTCGGTGCCGACGCTCCGGCGTCTGTCTCGGCCTCGAAGCGGCGGTGTACGCCTACGGCGGTAGCGTCGGCCACGCCCCAGAGCCGATTCACGGCAAGGCGTTCCCCGTCGACCACGACGCCGCGGCGTCTTCGACGGACTGGACCAGGGCTTTCAGGCCGGCCGCTACCACTCGCTGGTCGCCACCGAGGTGCCCGACTGCTTCGAGGTGTCGGCGACGACGGACCACTTCGGCGAGGAACTCGTGATGGGCGTCCGCCACCGCGAGCGACCCATCGAGGCGGTGCAGTTCCACCCCGAGAGCGTCCTCACGGGCGTCGGCCACGACGTGATTCGGAACTTCCTCGACGTGGTCGTCGACCGCGAACGCGCCGTCGCCTGACACCGAGTCCGCTCCGACGGCAGGACTTCTCGGACGGCAACGCTCCCCCTCCTGCGCGAGGACCTGTGTCTGCGTCCCGAGCGCGTCCCGCCGTTTGAACCCCTTGTATGTGATGGCCCCGAACCCGCCGGAAACGACCGCGACGGGCGTTCTGGCCACCAGATACAACCCCATCACTCGTCTGTGTTCGTCCATGGTCGACATCATCGGACACGTCGGAATGGGACTGCTCTGGCTGACCGTCGCCGGTTGGCTGGCGTACGAAGACGAAGCGGCGCTCGGGTTCGTCGCCCTCGGCGCACCGTTCTCGCTCCTGCCAGACATCGACCTCTGGCTGTCGAAGGCGTTCGCCGGCATCAAACACCACGGCGTCGTCCACACCGTGCTGTTCGTGAGCGTCGCCGCCGTCGCCATCGGCGCCGTGCTGGGCAAGTGGGTCGTCCCGTGGCTCCGCTCGCGCTACCTGCCCGCGAACGCCATCGGCAACGACTACCTGTACGCCATCGGCGCGGTGTGGGTCGGCGGCGTCGCCCACGTCTTCGCCGACATGCTCTCCGCGCCGGACATCGCGGACAGCATCGAACCGCTCTGGCCGCTGTACCGGCAGTCGTTCGGCATCGACGTCTTCTACTACAACGACCCGGTCGTGAACTGGGGGCTGTTCCTCGGCGGCCTCGCGTTCACGGCGATTCTGTGGTGGCAGGCCGACACCGACGACACCGCCGCGACGGCGTAGTCGCGCCTCGCTGTCGTCGCCCGTCTCGTCCCGACTCGAAACCGCACGTCGAACGCGGACTCGAGGATACTCTTTCTGCGAGCGCGTCCAACGGACCGCGGCGACGGCCTCAGAGGCCGATGCCGAAGAACGAGAGCAACAGCAGGATGCCGATGATGACCGCCGCGATGGTGACGAGTCGCCACGCGATGTTCAGGACGATGCGTCCGACGATGACGACGACGGCGAGGGCCACGACGACGGCGAACGCCTGACCGAGCGGTGTCGAGAGCAGTCCGCCGAACTGCATCGGGAGGGAGGGGAGCGTCGCGAGCGCACCCGCAAGTGAAGGGTACATGGCGGATATATCAACCGCGGAGAGAATAAGTCTGTGGGCGTCGGTGCCGGACTGTCCGGCGATAGGACGGTCAGGAGAGGGGCCAGTCGGACGATAGAACAGGTGGGTGGCCGGGTGACAGCGGTCGGACGCTCGGGGTACCGTCGAGAGTCGCGACGGGGGAGGCTGACCGCCTCGGGATAGATTTAACACAGTGGTCCCGTCTGGTTTCAGTTAGAATGTCTACACGTACTGTCCGCGGGACGGTCGGCGGGATGGCGGAGTTGGCGAACCCGGCGTTCGCCGGTGGGGTCGTACTGGTGGCCGTCTCGGCGCTGGGATACGCGCTCACGGTCGCCTCGATACAGCACCACACCTACGTTCACGTGATGACGGGCCTGCTCTGGACGGGCATCGACGTCTTCCTCGGTGCCGTCCTCGGCCCGGTCGTCGGCGGCCTCGACGAGGAACAGAGCGCCGCGGTGTTCCAGCGACTGACGCCCAAGACGGCCTTTCTCCTCCCGTCGCTGGCGTTCGTCACCATCGCCTCGGGCCTCGTGCTCGCGCAGCGACTCGGCCTGTTCCCCCACTCGGAGCCGTGGCTCGCCCTCTTCACGGCCGCCAACCTGATACCCGTCTTCCTGCTGCTCGGCTGGCGGCTGAACGCGTGGTCCGACCTGCGCTGGCGGGCGCCGTTCGCCGTCGCCACCGTCGGCTCGCTGACGTGGGTCGGGCTCACGCTCGGACAGTTGCAGATGACGACGCCCGCCGTCGTCGTCGCCCTCGCCATCGTCACCCTGCTCTCTGTGCAGGGGTTCGGCTTCCTCATGCCCGGCGAGATTCGGATGTACGTCGAGATGCGCTCGCCCGACCCGGACCCGGGCGTCATCAGCGCCATCGGACAGCAGAACGCCAAGCTCGGCGGCGTGCAGGGGTTCTTCCAGCTGATACTGATTCTCGTCATGGTCTACCTCCGCTTCGGCGGGTTCTGAGTCGGTCCGACGGGGCCGTCGCGTTCCCGTCGTCGCCCCGGCGACTGAATTCCACACCGGCCGTTCTCACGGCGCGTTCAACGGTCTGAACGAGAGTAGTAATAGTTCTGATACTACGCCGGTGAACACGGGGTATATCAAATTCAAGTACCCCAACGGGTCGTCGTTGCTTATATACTCCCGACGGTTCGTGAGCTGTCGAACCCCCCTTCGGTTCCCGTGGATAACTTTACTCTGTCTGTCGATTCCCGACCCGAACGTAACACTTTCACTCCGCTTTGGCTACCGTTATTGGCAGACGAGCCGTATCCGATACCAGCCCTGTCGGGGCTGACGGGTGTGGTGCCGACAGTATGAACGGAATGTGACAGTTCGGACGCTGTTCACCGATACCGAAGCCTTAACGGACGCACCCACAATTACAAGCCATCGTTACAATGACCGGAACTGAGTCAGTCACACGATTCGAAATCGCCCAGCGTGGGGACACTGGGCGGGAGGAACAGTAGATGAGTCGCGCGGACCTCTCGGCGGACGACCTCGTCCTGCCCATCAAACGCACCGAGGGTGAGACGCTCGAAGACCGACTCACCGCGAACGCCTACCAGAACATCCTGCCGGCGCGTTACCTCCGCAAGGACGCCGACGGCAACCCGACGGAGGCGCAGGAGGACCTGTTCGCCCGCGTCGCCAAGAACATCTCGCTGGCCGAGGCCGTCTACGAGGCCGAGAGCCGGGACGTGGACGTCACGGTCACGCCCGAGCAGTTGAAGCCCGACCACCCGCGGCGCGACGAACTCGCCGCCGAGGTGTTCGGCAAAGGCGTGTCCGCCGAGGACGACGCCGAGACGACGCTGTCTGTCTACAACGTCAACAAGTTCGCCTACGACACCGTCGTCCCCGAACTCCCCGACGACGTCCGGGCCGTCGTCGAGGAGAAGCGCGAGACGTTCCAGGAGATGATGGAGTCGCTGTCGTTCATGCCGAACTCGCCGACGCTGATGAACGCGGGCGACGAACTCCAACAGCTCTCGGCCTGCTTCGTCGACTCGCCCGACGACGACATCACGGACATCCACCAGACGGCCAAGGAGGCCGCCGAGGTGTTCCAGTCCGGCGGCGGGATGGGGTACGCCTTCTGGAAGCTGCGACCGTACGGCGACGCCGTCGGGTCGACCGGTGGCATCGCCTCCGGTCCCATCACGTTCATGCGGACGTACGACCAGATGTGCGAGACCATCGCGCAGGGCGGCGCGCGCCGCGGTGCGCAGATGGGCGTCATGCGCGTCAGCCACCCCGACGTCATCCAGTTCATCCACGCGAAGAACAAGGACGTCTCGCTGGCCCACTCGCTCCGCCTGAACGACCCCGACGACTTCACGCACAACTCCTTCGCCGAGGCGCTGGAGGAGGCGCGCGAACTCATCGACGACGACGGGCGCGTGCCCAAGCACCTCCGGAACGCCGTCGAGGGGCATCTGTCGAACTTCAACATCTCCGTCGGCGTCACCGACGACTTCATGGAGGCGCTGGAGAACGGCGAGGAGTTCGTCTTCACCAACCCGCGCACGGAGGAACCCCACGTCGCCACGCCCGAGACCGAGGAGATCTACGAGATGTTCGGCCTCGGCGAGTACGTCGAAGTGGGCGAGGTGCTCTCCGTCCCCGCCGAGGAACTGTGGAGCCAGATGGTCGACGGCGCCTACGAGAACGGCGAACCGGGCGTCATCTACCTCGAACGCGTCAACAAACAGCACTCCTTCGACGTGGAGAAACACCCCGACCACCGCATCCTCGCGACGAACCCCTGCGGCGAACAGCCGTTGGAGGAGTACGAGGCCTGCAACCTCGGGCACATCAACCTCTCGACGCTCGCCGACCTCGACGCGCCGGACTGGCGCGTCTGGTACGACGAGCACGGCGACGACTACGACGACTTCGCCGCGGCCGTCGACGCGTTCCTCGAAGCGGCCATCGACTGGGACGAGTTCGACCACCGCATCGACGAGGGGACGCGCTTCCTCGAGAACGTCGTCACGATGTCGGACTTCCCCGTCGAGAAGATAGCGGAGAAGGTCCGCGCGATGCGGAAGATAGGCCTCGGCGTCATGGGACTGGCGCAGCTCTACATCCAACTGGGAATCCGTTACGGCTCCGACCCCGGTAACGAAGTCGCCCGACAGCTGATGACCCACATCAACCACCAGTCGAAGTGGGCCAGCCACGAACTCGCCGAGGACCGCGGCGTCTTCGAGGACTGGGGCGACTCGAAGTACGCGGACCCGACCGAGTACCGCGAGTGGTTCGAGCACCACACCGGACTGGACGCCGACGAGTGGGCCGACGGCTTCCCCGTCCGCAACCACAACACGACGACCATCGCGCCGACGGGCACCACGTCCATGATCGGCAACACGACGGGTGGCTGCGAACCCATCTACAACGTCGCCTACTACAAGAACGTCTCCGACGACGTGCAGGGCGACGAGATGCTCGTCGAGTTCGACGACTACTTCCTCCGCGTTCTGGAGGAGAACGACGTCGACGTCGAGGAGGTCAAGCGCGAGGCCCAACAGCAGATGGCGAACAACGAGTTCGACGGCGTCGAGGGACTGGAGACGGTGCCTGACGCCATCGGTGAACTGTTCGTCGTCACGGGCGACCTGTCGGGCAAGGACCACGCGGCGGTCCAGTGCGCCTGTCAGGAGGGCGTCGACTCGGCCATCTCGAAGACATGCAACTTCCCCAACAGCGCCTCGAAGGAGGACATGGACGAGGTGTACCGCTACATCTACGACAACGGCGGGAAGGGCGTCACCGTCTACCGCGACGGTACCCGCTCGAAGCAGGTGCTGACGACGCGCGCGAAGAACACCGACTTCTCCGACGAGGGTGAGGCCGCGGAGACGCTCGTCGAGCAGATAGAGGACGTGTTCGGCGGCATCGAGGGCTTCCTCGACAACGAGGCGGTCCGCAGCGCACTCGACGGCGAAGTCGAGCGACTCCTCGCGGCGGCCGACGGCGAGGTCGACCACGGCAAGAAGCGCCCGCGTCCGGACGTCCTCCACGGCGTCACCCAGCGCGTCGACACCGGCTACGGGAAGCTGTACGTCAACATCAACGAGGACCCCGAGACGGGCGAACCGTTCGAACTGTTCGCCAACATCGGCAACTCCGGCGGCTTCACCGCCTCGTTCACCGAGGCGCTCGCGAAGACAATCTCGACGGCGCTCCGGTCGGGCGTCGACCCGCAGGAGATAGCCAGCGAACTGCAGGGCATCCGCAGCCCGAAAGTCGCGTGGGACAAGGGCGAGCAGATAAACAGCATCCCGGACGCCATCGGCACCGCGATGCGTCGCTACCTCGACGGCGAGATAGACAAAGGGTATCCGCAGCAGCAGAACCTCACCGAACTGTCCGAGGAGGCCGGTGCCGGCGCGGAGAGCGCCGACGCGCCCGAACCGGACGGCGGGGCGGCCGTCGCGGACGACCCGAACCGCGAACAGGACGCGCCCGCGAACGACGCGATGGACGACCTGTTGGCCGCGGGCGAGAGCCCCGAGTGTCCCGAGTGCGGAAACATGACGCTCTACTACTCCGAGGGCTGCAAGACGTGCGAGTCCTGCGGCTGGTCGGAGTGCTGAGCCGGTAACACGAGGGGTTCGTCCCTCGATTTCTCTCTCTCTTCGGTCTCTCTACGCTATCCGTTCGACCTGCACCAACGCCACGGGGCCGTCCCAGTCGAACGCCTCGGGCACGTCGCCGACGCCCGTGATTCCGGGGTGTGGGGTGACGACGCCGTCTTCGGCGAGGGCCGGGTCGCTCGACCCCGTTCCGTCGATTCCCTCGCGGTGCTCGCCGGTGAGCGACTGCGCGGGCGGCACCAGGTCCGCGAACTGCTCGGTGTTCCGCTCGGTGCCCGCGTCGTATCCGGCCGCGAAGTACGTCAGCGAACCGTTCACCGCCTCCGGGAGCGGCACCGTGTCGAGGCCGGCGAAGCCGTCGTTGGTCGCGACGAGCATGCTGACGAAGCTCAGGTACCGGGCGCTGGCGTCGGCGGAGACGTGGAGTTCGGCGAAGTACGGGTATCCCGTGTCGCCGGGGTCGGCGCGCGGGACGAGGGGACCCTCGCCGACGGCCACGCCGCGGACCGCGTTGGACGACTCGGCGAACTCCGAGAGCGGTCCGAGGTTGCCGTTCTCGGCCACCTGTTTGACCGCCTCGCTCGCCGCTTCGCCCACCGCGAACACCTCGACGTCCGGTCGGTGGGCGACGACGGCGGGCGGCGTGAACGGCTGGTAGTCGGTGCGGTTCGCGACGGTGACGCGGTAGTTCTGCGCGCCGTTCGACCCGTCCTGCTGTGCGACTGCTGACCCGCCGAGGGCGAGACTGCCGACGGCGGCGACGCCCGCCGCGCCGAGAAACGCCCGCCGAGTGGTCGAGAGCTGCTTTCGTGGCATCGAATTCCTCCGTCGGAACGGACGAGAACCGGGATAAAAGCCGTTTTTCGAAGTTCGTGTCGACTCTCTACACAATTCCGTTCGGAATCGGTGACTGTCCGGAGATGGGCTTCGTCGAAACTCTCGGCAACGAACACGTACGACGTGCTGGATACAGAGGGTGAGTTCAGCACAGCAGCTTCATCTCTTTCACGCTGAAGAAAGCAAACCAGCTGGTCAGTAGGTGTACAAAGTGAACTCGGAGACCCTACCGTGGTTCAAAAATAATCTCTGGATTAAATATAGTGAAACTAAGCAACCCAGTCAACAAGAGAATCGCGGCGACACGCAATCCACCTGCTATCTGTCGGCGCTCCGTTGGTAGGGACTCAGCAAGCCCAGACAGAGCGAATCCAACCGCCATAACAAGCGAGCTAATGTCGGAAACACCGCGTAGAATATCGTAGTAGATGTAAATACTCAACATAACGAGCGAGCTAGCAAACATTACGAGCGCGTGGGTCCTTCCAGATGGCTCACTGAACACAATGTCTCTGATTTTGGAGGGCATGGGACGGTCTATTCTCCGGATAATGTAAATACATGTGCTAAAACGACGAGCCGCCAGCCATGGTCTTTCCATGGTGCCGAGCCACGCACAGACAGACCCAATATTGACCGATTCACAGTTCTGATTTGTATCCGAGGTCGCTGACCGACTCGCGCCTTCTATTCAGCACGGCCGCTGAAACCTCACCGAACCCTGTCAGAATCGGCGTGCAACATACAGAGGGTGTAGTCCGCAACGGCAATCGGGGTCGTTTCCGGCATCGAGTGTCACAACTTCGGAGGCTGATTCGATGCGGTCCGTCTCGAACCAACTCCAACCGACGTTGGTAGTGGCCATCTTGTCGCTTTCGTGACCAGTGCAGGGCTGAACAGTAGTATCTCAGTGAGAGATAGTCGACGTTAGACGCTGTTATCACTCCAAGTGAGTACACCGAAGGGTGATTGAGTCCCAGTCTGGCGGCAGAACTGCTGAAGAGACCGATTCGCCCACTCGCCAGCAGTCAATATCGGCGCAGTCTCTATCTGTCCGTCGACAGTGGGCCTCAGCAAGAACTCCGTAAGACGCCAGATACTGTGGAGCAGCACGGTAAACACGGAGTGGAACGATTTCACACGGTAGTCCTTCGACGAGGTGTTCGCGAGGAAATCGTTCTCGATCGATTTGTACCCGTTTTCGATCTTCGAAGTACGGGAGATAAGTCACCGGGGGGGTTCGGGGGCGTGTTCGTCCGACCACGTGGTGACTCCGTGTTCGTCGGTTGGAGGGCCGATAGTCAGCGGGAAGTCCGTGGTCGCCTGGAGTGAGCCGGTGAACACGACGCGTGCAGGGAGGAGCCGGTTTCTGTTCGTCTTGTTCGGCTCATTCCGAACGAACAGAGCAAACCATTTAATATTTGCGGTACTTCACTACCGGTAGACCCAGAATGCAATCGGACACAGGTTCCACCGTTTACGCATGACCGATGAGGGTGTCGCCGCCGCGCGTGAGACGGTTATCGAGTCGATGGAGCGCTCGGCAGAGGTCTACGGACTGAGCAGAAGTGCAGGGAGAGTCTACGGCGTGCTTTACTTCACGGGTGAACCGCTCTCGATTCCCGAACTCGTCGAACGGACCGGATACGCTAAGTCGACGATCAGTACGGTCACTCGCCGACTCGACCGACTCGGCGTCATCCGACGCCGGTCTTCCCGCGGAGGCGGCAGACGAGTCCAGTTCGAAGCGGAGGCCGACATCTGGTTCATCCTGCAAGACGTCCTCCAGCAACACCTCCAGCGAGAGATGCAGGCATCTATCCGTTCGCTGGACCGCGCAGCGGAGGATCTCAGCGACCTCGACGAGACGGACGCCTCTCGGAGCCAACTGGAAAAGATCAGAGAGATCCGCCGAACGTACGAGGAGTTGCAGAAACTAACCGAGCTGGCGACCCAGTACTCGGCATCCGAACTAGTCGAGGCGATTTCCCAGTACGCCGACCAGCGAGACGAAGACTGAGATCAGGTTATCGACCAGATGTCGTACGAATCGGATCACCAGTAGACGGTGTACACACAGCGGTCGTCTCCGTTTCGTCGACACGTGTCACCGTGCTCTTCGAGAAAGACGAACGAATCCACCGGAGCGTAGCGTTGTGCGACTGCTCGAACAAGACCTCGATCGAATTCACACGGGTAGGGATTGTTACAGACGACGTCGCCTTCCTGCTCTCCCGTTTTCTCGAATCGATAGGATCCGATCTCACTACCTCGATGGTTGCGCTGGTAGGCGTCGTCGATGGATCGTAAGCCCTCTTCGACCGACTGGACGTCTTCGGGCCAGTTCGCGACCGCGGGTATCTGTTCGCCGAGACGATCGAGGACGTGCGGTTCGAGGTCGTCTCCAATCGCCTCGAACGCGTTCAACCACGCCTGTTGGGGATACCAGTTGTTCGGATCTGGGTCGGTGATCCCCTGATTCGCGAGGGCGTCGAAGGCGCGGTCCCGGTATCGCTCCGAGAACTGGGCGAGGGCTTCCTCGGCGACGTTCAGTATCGTCCGGCCGTTCACTTCGACGTCGGAATCAAACGCCTCGTACTGAGTCATTACCGAACCTGAGGTAGACACACCCTTGAGCTTTCGTACTCGCCGCATCACTAGCACTGGACCCTCGAGAGGAAGTGTATCGCCAATAGGTCCTCGCACTTCAGTCGAACTCCAAGTGAAGTGTCCGATCCTGAGGGGTCAACGAACCAGAAACAACGGAAAGGGCTCAGTCGCGGTAGTCGGGTAGCGAGATGGTGTGGCGGCGATTCATAAGTCGGACACCGCGTGCAAAAGTAGAGCTTTTGTGACGTCTCCCTGTCTCCCCATCCATGCGGTGGTCCCCGCTTGCACGCAGCGAATATCGGACAGTACTCTCCTCCAAGGGAGCGTGGATACTCGCTCTCCTCGTCGTCCTCTGGGGGTTCCGACCGACCTATGCAGGATGGGACGCGGTCGGACGAAACATCACCATCGGCTACGTCCAGATTGGGAGCAGTCTGTTCCTCCCGATTGGCGCTCTCCTCCTGTCGTATCAATCGCTCATCGGTGAGCGAACCACGGGCAGTATCAAGTTCCTCCTCGGGTTACCGTTGACGCGAACGCAGATACTGTTCGGAAAGACGACCGGGCGGTTCGTGGGTGTCGGGGCGGCGATGGTCGCGGCAGCGCTCCTTCTCGCCGGTATCGGTCTCGTCGAACATGGCCCGTTCGGGCTGCTTCCCTTCCTCGGGACGCTCGTCGCGACGCTGCTGCTCGCCGGCGTGATGGTCGCCGTCGGCGTGTTCGTATCGACAGTTACCCGACGAACTGTGACGGCTGCGACGGGCGTGTTCGCGTACTTCTTCGTGACGTTGTTCTGGAGTCAGATCGTCACGTCGGTCTATACCGCCGTCACAGGCGTCCCCGTCGATCCGTACGACGCCCCGGCGAGTGGGCCGTTGTTTCTCGCACTCAGGTTGACCCCAGACGGTGCGTACAACGTCCTGACGAACTGGTTTCTCGGTGTGGGCAACTCGACGGAACTGTTCCACATCGTCTACACCAAACTCGATCCGGGCATCTCGGTGAACGCATTCGTCGTCGAAGCGGCGTTCGGCGGGAGCGGTCCGTGGTACCTCCACCCCGCGCTGAGCGTGGTCGTCTTACTCGTCTGGGTGACGGTGCCGTTGGCTCTCGCCCGCCGTGTCTTCACTCGGGGTGACGCACTGTGAGTTCACCGGGGCCAGCAATCGAAGCCGACGCGTTGACCAAGGAGTACGGCGACGTTCGTGCGGTCGAGAGCCTCGACCTGACGGTCGAGCGCGGCGAAACGTACGGATTCCTCGGCCCCAACGGTGCCGGGAAATCCACGACGATCGGACTGTTGCTCGATTATCTTCGACCGACCTCGGGGACGGTCCGCGTCCTCGGGAACGATCCACAGAACGATGTCGTCGAACTGCACGACCGGACCGGTGTTCTCCCGGACCGATTTGGCCTGTACGAAGACCGAACTGCACGTCAGCACGTCGCGTTCGTCGCAGAGACGAAACGAGTCAACGACGACCCTGAAGCGCTCCTCGAACGCGTCGGACTCGGAGATGCCGTCGACGACGATGCGGGTGACTTCTCCAGCGGAATGGAGCAACGGTTGGCGCTTGCGATGGCGCTCGTCGGCGAGCCCGAACTGCTCGTCTTGGACGAACCGTTCAGCGGCCTCGATCCACACGGCGTCCGGCGGGTACGGGAGATCGTTCACGAGGAGAACGAACGGGGGGCGACGGTGTTCTTCTCCAGTCACGTTCTCGGGCAGGTCGAACTCGTCTGCGACCGAATCGGCGTTCTCCACGAGGGCCAGTTAGTCGCCGAGGGAACACTCGCCGAGCTCCGAGACCGAGCTGCGGTACCTGACGGCGCGACGATCGAAGACGTGTTCGTCGAACTCACCGACGCACGTGTCGAGGACGGAGGTGAGCGGCGATGAAGCGCCGGACCTTCTTGGCGACGAGTACACTGTCGGTCGCTGGTCTCTCCGGCTGTCTCGGTGACACCGAATATCGGATCACCAACGCGGCCACAGAGGTGTCTCTGGAAGGGCTCTCGATGTCGATGCGCCTCGCGAGCGCGAACGCGACGATCGAACGTCCAGCCGCACTCACACTCGCGCTGGAGAACACCGGGGAGGAATCAGTTCGAATTCGCAGTTACGGCGTCTGGCCGTTCGGCGTTCTCGCGCTCGCCCCGTCCCCGACACCGGACGAAGACACGTGGGAGACGACGCTGTTCTCCCCGTCGTACGAGGCGACCGACCGGATCGAGGTCGGCCGTGGTGGCTCGTCGCTGTCGCTGGATGGGACGCCGATAACCCGGGCGCTCGAACCCGACGAGACAGTCACTAGACGATACGAGCTTCGTGGCGACGACCTCCCGCGCGCGGGGACGCACTACATCGTGGACAAGTTCGATGGACGAACGCCCCGATATTCGAGCGGTAACGACTGGGAACCGCTCGGGTATCAGATCCGTCTCAGTATCGAGGAGAAACGGCGATTGCCAGTATAAGAGGAGTGCTTCCAGACGGGCCTCGTTCCGAAACCCGAACGCTTTCGGTCCGTCTCTCCCAGGCGGTCGCACTCCACAACGCGTGGTCGAAGATAGCGAAAGGTACGCTCTCTGGCCTGCCCCACCCAGATACGCCGGGCTGGCACGGCAGTTTGTCAGCGATACGTTTGGAACACGCGTCGAGGAACGCGTCGAACCCACCCGAGCACTCGGATGCGTCGAAGGCAAAGACGAACCTGAAAAACACATCTTGGTGAAGAGACCGGAGTGCGACCTAGTGCCAGCAGGGTCAGAGTGTCGCACGGTTCTCGAGATAGGTCACGGGGGCTCTGTTGAAACCCTCCGCTGATGACAAATCCGCCGTGCGAGAGACAGAGGGGGTATGCAGCACGGTGGCAGCGTTTGTTCCACTCTTCCTCTACCGAATCAACCTACTGTCTATGGTGCGAGTTTCATGGGATGTCGTCCCTCTCAAGCCCGGATTAGCGAGAAGAACGAATACAAGACGAAGAGGACAGAAACGCCGAAAAAAATACCAAGCTGCGCTATCATTTCCTAATAAGGGTGCAGCCATTATTGCAAACGGAATTGAGACGATAGCCGACTGAATCGACTTCATGTAGTGTTTTGAAATTCCACTACCTGTATCAGACATACTCTGTAGCCTCACCGTCACCTGATACGAGTTTTGGAAGGGTTGGGTGTCACCTGTCTCGGTGAGATGCTATCTGAAATGGGATTTCTGACCGAACTACAACCCGTGTTCCCGTCTGCTTCGGCTGACCGACTCGCGCTCTGTATCAGCACGGCCCCAGCGAACTATCTGCGCCGGAGGATTTCAACAGAGCCACGATTCTCTATCCGGGTCGATTTCACGGCTGAACTGCTCGAAGAAGTTCTCGACAAAGTCCCAGCGAGACTCCCCGAGGCGTCGGCCTGGGTCGGTGTATAGCGAGTCAAGACGCTCTCGTGCCCACTCGCGTAAGAGGTCGATATCCGGTAATTCAGGATAGTCTCCTTCGAGTGTGGACGCGTCGTCGATAACTGCGTACTGCTCACCGGTGCGCCCTGAACGCTCGCCGACGATACAGGCGAGTCGTACGATCCCGACCGCGCCAGCGGCGTCGAGCTTGTCAGCGTCGAAGAGCAGTTTCGCCTCAGTCGTCTCTGGTTCGGGAGAGCTCGCCCGGATGCTATGTGCACGAAGGCAGTGCTCGACAGCGGTGACCCGGTCAGGTGCCACGCCTTCAGCCTGGAGAAGGGGTACGGCTTCGGTGGCCGCCCATTCGTCGTGATCTTCGATCTCTCCGATCCGTTCGAGTGGTCGGCCGATATCGTGGAACCACGCTGCTGCAGCCAGTACGTCTCGGTCGATACTATCGGGATGCTGGTCCGCTAACCGGAGAGATACGTCACGAACTCGTTTCGCATGGAAAATGTCGTGTGCAGGGAATGCATCCTCGTAGTACGAAAACGATAGCTCTCTGGCGAGGGGACCTACTCCGGAGGGCATTGCTGTCAGAGAGTTGCCGCAGAACGCTTAGTGGTTATGAAGTACGCAAGTTGACCTAAAACGGGTTCACGACTGAGGTGTGGAACAAACCACACGCAACTGCTGACTGCAGAGGGTGTATGCAGTACGCCGGCTTCTTTTCTTTCGTGCTGGAGACGTTGAACCAGTCGCTCAGTGAGCCTGCGAATCGAGTGGTTTGGGTTACCGGGAGTCAGGACCCGCGCACTTGTGGCCGCACTCGACGCAGGTGAACAGCCGAACCTCGTAGGAACCGCCCGGCTTCGGCATCATCTCGTAGTAGGCTCGGTCGCTGTCGCAGTCGTCGGCTGGACAGGGCTCCTGCATCGTCTCGGTGGAGTTTTGGGTCGCGTCGGCCACGGCGGGTGCTCCGTCGTCCTGCTGTCCGTCCTGGATCGCCATCTCCGCTTCCGCTTGCGAGTCCCGCGACTCTTCGTTCTCACAGGAGCGACACGTCCACGTATCCCCCTCCCGTATGCCATCATCGAACCACACTCCGTCACAGAATTGCATATAAACCAAGAAAGAACA
>NZ_WPCD01000223.1:0-5777 GCF_009741955.1 Halogeometricum sp. CBA1124
CCGTCCTCGTCGCGTCGGCGGGTCGCTCCTCGTCACCGTCGCCGTGTTCGTCGGCCTCGGCGTCACCATCCACGGCTCGACGGGCGTCTTCTACTCCTGCCTGAGCGACGTGGTGGCCGACGACGACATCGGCGCGGCGACGGCGGGCGGACAGACGGCGCTGAACGCCGGGGGACTGCTCGCGCCGCCCGCGTTCGGACTCGTCGTCGAGGGGCCGGGCTACGGGACGGCGTGGGCGTTCGTCGCCGTCGTCACCGTCGCCGGCGCGGCCCTGCTGTTCGCCGTCAGACGGCGGCTGTGAGCCGCGCCGCCGAACCGAGGAACCGGTAGAGCGCAGGTTTAAATCCGAGAGCGCGGAAACTCCCCCGTATGAGCGCGGACGGTGTCACGACGGCCGACGGCCCGGTGCCGGAGATGGAAGACCACGCCGCCGACTGCGCCGCGCGGTTGCGCGACGCCGACCGAGTCCTCCTCGCCTCGCACATCGACGCCGACGGCCTGACGAGTGCCGCCATCGCCGCTACGGCGCTGGAACGCGCGGAAATCCCGTTCGAGACGGTGTTCTCGAAGCAGTTGGACGAGACGGAGGTGGCGAAGATAGCCGCGACGGAGTACGAGACGGTGCTGTTCACGGACTTCGGCAGCGGGCAGTTGGACGTCATCGCGGCGCACGAGAGGGCGGGCGACTTCGACCCGGTCATCGCCGACCACCACCAACCGGCCGACGCCGACACCGACTACCACCTCAACCCCCTCCGGTTCGGCATCGACGGCGCGTCGGAACTGTCCGGCGCGGGCGCGAGTTACGTCCTCGCGCGGGCGCTGGAACCGGCAGACGGCGCGAACCGCGATTTGGCTGGCCTCGCCGTCGTCGGCGCGGTGGGCGACATGCAGAACTCGCAGGGCGGCCTCCACGGTGCGAACGCCGGCATCGTCGCCGACGGCGTCGAAGCGGGGGTGCTGGAGGAGGCCACCGACCTCGTCATCTACGGACGGCAGACCCGTCCGCTCCCGAAGTTCTTAGAGTACGCCAGCGACGTGCGCATCCCCGGCATCTCGAACGACCAGAACGGCGCCATCGAGTTCCTCTCGGAACTCGACCTCGACTTGAAGACCGACGGCGACTGGCGGCGGTGGGTGGACCTGTCGATGGCGGAGCGAAAGACCGTCGTCAGCGCGCTGATGCGCCGCGCCATCGCCTCGGGCGTGCCCGCGAACCGCATCGACGACCTGGTGGGGACGACGTACTCGCTGCTGGACGAGGAAGAGGGGACGGAACTCCGCGACGTGAGCGAGTTCTCCACCCTGCTGAACGCCACCGCGCGGTACGAACGCGCCGACGTGGGACTGGCCGTCTGCCTCGGCGACAGGGGTGAAGCGCTCGAACGCGCGCGGAAACTCCTGCGCAACCACCGTCGGAACCTCTCGGAGGGGCTGCAGTGGGTGAAGAACGAGGGCGTCACCGTCGAGGAGAACGTCCAGTGGTTCGACGCCGGGACGCGCATCCGCGAGACTATCGTCGGCATCGTCGCCGGGATGGCCGTCGGCGCGGCGGGAATCCGCGGCGACGTCCCCATCCTCGCGTTCGCCGAGAAGTCCGCCGACGAGGTGAAGGTGTCCGCCCGCGGGTCGCACGTCCTCGTCCGGCAGGGACTGGACCTCTCGACGGTGATGCGGGAGGCGTCGCGGGCCGTCGGCGGCGACGGCGGCGGCCACGACGTCGCCGCGGGCGCGACCATCCCCGCGGGCACCCGCGAGGCTTTCGTCGCGGAAGCGACCGAATCGTCGGCGAACAACTCGAGTGAGGCCGGAGACCGGTCGGCGAACGAAGGCGGGGAAACGGCCGAACCGCCTAAGCGAGCGCCGAGCGAGGACCACGTACGGTCGCTCGGCCGTGGTTACATGGATACAGAACCCTCGCCTACGCGGAGACGACTGCTCGCAGGCCTCGCCACCGTCGGCGCCGCCGCACTCGGCGGGTGCGTGACGACCGGTCTCTCGCTCCGCACCGACGGCGTCGACGCGTCGAACGTGTTCGAGTCCGTCTCGCTGTCGGAGTCGTGGACGGCGAACAAGGCCGTCGCGTCGGTGAAACTGACCGAGAGCGCGACGACCGAACGCAACGTCCGCGAACTGGCAGTGGTCGACAGCGACGGCAGTAGCGTCTGGAGCGACACGGTGGCCGCGGGGCAGACCAACGTGAGCGACGTTCGCCTGCCGGTCGGCGAGCCCGCCACGCTCACCGCCACGGACAACACCGGCGCGTTCGTCGAGAGCGTGACCGTCTCCGTCGGCGGGTCGTCGTTCCCCTGATTCTGCGCCCTGTGGGTCGGTCGTCGAGTTCGAGCCGACGAGCGACCGGTCCAACCGAGTCGACGGCCAGTCGCCGGGTCGTCCGCGTCTCTTTCGGATTCGATATAGCGTTACTTGGTTTATTGCGGGGAACGACTCCCGATGTCGAAATCCCCCCGACGGCGTTCGAGCGCCTCCAGCGCGCCGATTTCGGCGGTACCCCGGGCGTGAAACGGATTCGGAGGACGCCAGCGGGTGAGGTGGGGGCTTCGGGAGACGCGCACGACGGCGGGCGCGAACGGATGGTCGTCTCCGGGGGACCGGCGACGAGCGAACGCACGGGCGGCGCAGTCCGGCGCTCGCACACCGGAATCGAGGCATACTCGGGGCAACCGTACCGTGGGCTCGGCCGTCGAGACAGTCGCCCGCGTGGACGGGCAGAGCGGGACGCCCGGTCCGCGTCGGCGGAGACCACCGCCGTCCCCACCCGGTGACGGCCCTCCGTCCTCCCGGAACCGGTCCGTGTCTCGTCCGCGCATTCCGACCGTCGCGGCGTGACGACTCCGTTCTGCGGTGAATCGGTCTGGAGGGGATTCGCCGGAGCGACCCGAGTGAGCGTCCGGCGAGGGTGCGTCGCCGACCGACCGTTCTCGAACGGTCGGTCGAACCCCACCCCCGAGACGGACGAGAGGCCGCCTCTCGGGCGCTCACGCGCGGCGTGGCGAGAACGGCCGAATCGACCGCCGGGACCGAGTAAATCACATGATGCGATACAGAATAGAGTGCAGTCGCCGTCTCTGAAGGTACGCACTGCAGTCGCTAAGAATCGGGCTCTGATTCTCCGCGGCGAAGAAGTGTGAGATGGTTGATTGTTGGAGGAGCCGTATCGTCGTCTCGGGGGAGAGAAACACGGACGAGTCCGTTCGAACGAGGGCCGAGGAACTGCAACGGGAGTACACGGAGACTGTCTGGAATCGGGGGGAGATGGACGGAGCGGACGAACACTTCGTGGACGACGTCGTCGTCCACGACGTCCCGCAGACGGCAGACTACGAGGGGCGAGACGCGTTCAAGCAGTGGGTGCAGGAGATTCGCACGGCGTTCCCCGATTTCGAGGTGGACGTCGAAGGCGTCGTCGGCGGCGACGATGCCATCGTCGCCCGGTGGATGGCCCGCGGAACGAACGAGGGTGAACTCTCGGCGTTCGGCGTGCCCCCGACCGGCGAGTCCGTCGAGTGGTCGGGCGTCACCGTCTACGAGATGGCGGGAGAGGAGATAGTCGAGGCGTGGTGGTACTACGACATGCTCGGACTCCTCACGCAACTCGGGGCGATACCCGAGGCACCGACGGCCTGAACCGTCGGGAGAGCGGTTCCGGCTCGACGTGGTGGTGGAGGGAACCGCGGACGTTCGGGGGCGTCGTCGCCCATCCGACGGACGAACGCGACGGCGTTCACCAACCGTCCGACTTTTCTTCTCGAACGGGAAATCCGGAGTATGGCCGACTTCGACCCCGAGAAGTTCGAGGACAAGTACGCGAACTACTTCCCGCAACTCCAGCGAGCGTACAAGAACGCGTTCAACACGATGAACGACGAGTACGACTCGACGCTCATCCACGCAATCGACCAGCAGATTCTGAACGAGTCCGAGCCGATGTACGAGGACGGCGACTTCTACGTCCAACTGCCCGAGAACCCGAAGGAGCGACTGACCGGCGTCGTCGTCGAGGACGAGAAACTCGACGCCGTGTTGGACCGGTATCTGGACGAGTTGGCGGCCGAACACCGCCGCGTCTTCGGGTTGAACGGCTGAGTCGTCCCCCCGAACCAAAGGCCTAAGCCAGTCCATCCCGAACCGCGAGACATGAGCACGGACGCGACCAACGCCGACGACGACCTGAAAGAGCGCGTCACCAACTTCCTGCGCCGGAACTTCCCGCAGATTCAGATGCACGGTGGCTCCGCGGCCATCCAGCACCTCGACCGCGAGGCGGGCGAGGTCACCATCATGCTCGGTGGGGCCTGCTCGGGGTGCGGTATCTCGCCGATGACCATCCAGGCCATCAAGAGCCGGATGGTCAAGGAGATTCCCGAGATAGAGACGGTGAACGCCGAGACGGGAATGACCGGTGACGGCGGCCACGGCGGCGGCGGCGGCATGTCCCCCTCGTTCCCCGGCGAATCGAGCGGCGACGACGGCGGCGACGGCGACGAAGGCCCGCAAGCGCCCTTCTGATCGGTCCCCGCTGCGGCGACGCACGAGACCGGAGCCTCTTTCATTCCGTCCCCGCGAGGGGAGAGTATGAGCACCGAGTCGCCCGAGAACGTTCTCTTTGTCGTGATGGACACGGTCCGGAAGGACCGACTCACGCCGTACGGGTACGACCGGCCGACCACGCCGAACCTCGAATCGTTCGCGGAGGAAGCGACGGTGTTCGAGGAGGCTGTCGCCCCGGCACCGTGGACGCTCCCCGTCCACGCGTCGCTGTTCACCGGGATGTACCCCTCCCACCACGGCGCCGACCAGGAGAACCCGTATCTGGAGGGTGCGACCACCCTCGCGGAGACGCTGTCGGCCGCCGGCTACGACACCGCCTGTTACTCCTCGAACGCGTGGATAACGCCGTACACCCACCTGACGGACGGCTTCTCCGACCAGGACAACTTCTTCGAGGTGATGCCCGGGGAGTTCCTCTCCGGCCCGTTGGCGAAGGCGTGGAAGACGATGAACGACAACGACGCCCTCCGCGCCGTCGCCGACAAACTCGTCAGCCTCGGCAACACCGCCCACGAGTACTTCGCCGGCGGCGGCGGCGCCGACTCGAAGACGCCCGCCGTCGTCGACCGGACGATGGAGTTCATCGAGGGGTCCGAGCGGTCGTTCGCGTTCATCAACCTCATGGACGCCCACCTGCCGTACCACCCGCCCGAGGAGTTCGCCGAGGAGTTCGCGCCGGGCGTCGACTCGACCGAAGTCTGCCAGAACTCAAAGGAGTACAACTCGGGGGCGCGCGACATCGACGACGACGAGTGGGAGGCCATCCGGGGCCTGTACGACGCCGAAATCGCCCACATCGACGACCAACTCGGCCGCCTGTTCGACTGGCTGAAGGAGACCGGCCGCTGGGACGACACGATGGTCGTCGTCTGCGCCGACCACGGCGAACTCCACGGCGAACACGACCTGTACGGCCACGAGTTCTGTCTGTACGACCCGCTCGTGAACGTCCCCCTGCTGGTGAAACACCCCGAACTGGAGGCGGACCGCCGGGACGACCAGGTCGAACTCGTCGACCTCTACCACACGGTGCTGGACGCTCTCGACGTGGAGGGCGGCACGCCCGCCTCGCCCGCGCGACGCGTCGCACTCGACCGGACCCGGTCGCTGCTCTCGGCCTCCTACCGGGAGTTCTCGCGGGCGCGAACGATGACCCCGGACAGGTTCGCGACGGCGAGTACGCGTTCGTGGAGTACTCCCGCCCG
>NZ_WPCD01000004.1:0-62200 GCF_009741955.1 Halogeometricum sp. CBA1124
AAACCCGTGCTGTTCTTCCGGGTAGTACATTACTTCCACATAGTCGCTGGTACCGGCCTCGACGGCTTGCTGGAGCAGGTCGTTTGTCTCTTCGATCGGCACGTTTCGATCGTCCATGCCGTGGAGAGCGAGTAACGGCGTCTCCAACTCGTCGACGAACGAGTTCGGCGATCCGACTCTGTACCGTTCCTGCACGACCGAGTCGTCGCTGTCGGGTGCACCTCCGAACCGGTTGTAGAACCACGTCTCCTCGCCGACTCCCCAGTGAGTAACCCCGTGATCGATGGCCCAGTCGCACCAGGTCCGCCAGTCCCAGATGCCGGCGACGTTGACCGTACAGTCATACGCATTCGACATCGTCGCCAGCGCGTTCGCGAGGAAACCACCGTAACTGATTCCCCACAGTCCGACCCGGTCGGTCGTCTCCGGACGTTCGCGGAGGTAGGATGCGGCCGCCTCGCAGTCCTCGACTTCGACGGTGCCGACGTTTCGGTGTATCGCCTGTTCGAACTCTCTGCCTCTGCCGATACCGCTCCGGAAGTTCAGCTCCATTACCGCGTAGCCGGACGACGCGAGGACGAGGTCGAACGCGTGGACGTGACCGGGGCGTGCAGAGAAGCCGTCGCGCATCTGACTAATCGGGCCGCCGTGGCAGTAGACCACCGACGGGACCTCGCCTCTGTCGTCAATGTCCGGCGGCAGGTAGAGGTAACCGCTTATCTCGGTGCCGTCGGGAGTGTCGAATGTGACCCGTTCGGGCGTCGGCAGTCCCTCGAACCGAGTCGGTTCGGGGTGGGAGGCCGTCACACGTCGCACCGCTTCGGCGGTTGCGTTCGCGACGTGTACGTCGACGGGAGACTGCTGGCCGCCCCGGAGAAACAGTATCCGGTCGCCCGCGGGCGACCACGCCGTCCCAGCGGCATTGCCGCCGATGCCGTCGAACCGCGTTCGCTCGGTCACGCGTCCGTCGACCGTGGTCGCAATCTCGACGTGTCGCTGGCCGATGTCCGCCTCGTTCGTCACGTATGCCAGTCGAGACCCGTCTGGGGAGAACGACGGCGTGTCCATCGCGTCGCCGCGCGCCTCGAACTCGCCAGCCGTCACCTGCACGACGCCCTCTCCGACGAACCCCGGTCGTGACTTCGAGACGGCGCCACGGCGGTCGTCAACGTCCACGAGGTAGACGTGACGGTAGCCCGTCCGTGCGGAGACGACCGCAAGTCGCCCGGACTCGTGGCCGACGGGGTCGTGCGGCAGGAGCAATCCGTCGACGGACTCCGAGAGGATGTCGACGCCGAGTCCGTCGTTCTCGCCGATCCGGACCGACCGGTAGATCCGTTCGGTCCCGTCGGCCGAGTCCTCCGCGTACACGAGATGTCCCTCTCCTACCCAACATAACGCACCCCTGAGGCAGTCGTCGTCCGGACCGGGCACGGCCTGCCAGACGACGTCGTCGGTCTCCGCGTCGAGAACGGCGACCCCGAGCGTCTCTCCCGGCGCGGCGAGCGTTGCGAGGTACCGACCGCTCGGATCCCACTCCAGCGGCGTCCCGAACGCGAAGATATCTGGAACGGCGACGTCGTCGACGCTCCGAACGCCTCCGTCGACGGCGTGAATCCAGACTGACCCGTCGCGAAGGTACGCGACGCTGTCTCCGCTCGGGTGCCACACCGGTACCGAGTTCGTCTGGTTGCTCTGCACGAACGGCGACGTCGACCCCGTCGCCGTGTCGACGAGCAGAAGGTCACCGTCGGAGACAATCATCGCCTCGTCGGCGGTTCCAGGTCGCCACGCGGCGTCAGTCACGTCGGTGGCCGTTGTCTCTGCTGCTGGTTCGTACGTTCCATCGTCGAGACCCACGCCCGTCGTCTCGACGTCGCCGACCGACTGTACGGCGAAGCGCGTCTCGCCGTCGACTGTCCGCAGGTAACCGATTCGGGTCCCGTCGTCGTTCCATATCGGGTCCGCAATCGGCGTTATCGATAGCGCGTCGGCTAGGGTGAATGCCGCCATATTGTCGAACGGAGACGAGACCTAATAAGTGTGTTCGAGGGGTTACTCGTCGACCCAGATGTTGTGCTCGTCCGTGAACAGTTGGGGGTTCTGCGACGGGATGGCGTGTATCTGGAAGTCCTCGACGTGGTCCTTCACCGCCCAGACTCCCTTCGGGTTCCACGCCGGCAATTGGACGCGCTGTTCGATGATCATCTTCTGGATCTCGATGTACAGTTCGCGGCGTCTCTCGCGGTCGGTTGTCTTCCGCGACTCCTCGATCATCTGCATCGCCTCCTCGTCGTTCCAGTAGTGTCCCTGGTTGGCTCCCGCCCCCGAGATGTGGTACATATCGTACATCTGGTAGTCGGGGTCCGGCGACACCGACCATCCGAGCGAGTACATGTTGAAGTCATCCTTGTTCCCCGTCGAGAACTTCTCGAGGAAGGTACCCCAGTCGAGCCGCTGGACCTGGGCCTTGTAGCCGGCCTCCTTGATACCGTTCGCGATGGTGACGCACATGTTCTCGCGGACGTCGTCCGGGGGGCAGAGGATCTTACACGACCAGTTGCCGGGCACGTCGGCCTCTTCGAACAGCGACTTGGCCTTGTCGATGTCCTTGCCGACAGCCATTTGCTCGAACTCATTGATAGGCATGTCCCACGCTTTCGCCGTCGGGATCGGAATCGGCTGGTACTGCCGCACCCCCGCCGGTTCCACGAACTTCTCGACAACTTGGTCCATATCGAAGGTGTAGTCGATGGCCTCGCGCACCTTCGGCTTCGTCGTCTCCCCCTCCTTCAGGTTGAAGGTCATGTAGGTGTACGACAGGGCGGGCGTTTCGGCGATGCGCCCGTCTTGAATGCTCTCGACGGTGGAGAAGAGCTTCGGCGGGATGTCCTGCATGATGGCGCTCTCTCCCGTCTTGAAGTTCGTGACCCGCGTCGTCGACTCGGGTATCGGAACGAACGTCACCTCGTCGAGGTTCGGCTTTGACTCGCCCCAGTAGTCGTCCCATCGCTTGATGGTCGCGAACTCGTTCTCCTTCCACCCGTCGAGCACGAACGGCCCAGACCCGATCGGTTCCTCCCTGCTGAACTTGTCGACGTCGGCCTCGCGGACCGCTTTCGGGACGATCTGCATTGACCCCAGCGAACCTGGGAACGCGCCGTAAGTGTACTCGAGGTCGAACTGGATCGTCGTCTCGTCGACGGCCGTCATGTCGGTGATCATGTTGAACGACGACGCGACCCACGATCCCTCGTCGATGGGTGCCTGGAAGGAGTACATCACGTCTTCGGCCGTCACCGGATCTCCGTTGTGGAACTTGGCGTTGTCGACTATCTCGACGGTCCACCGCTGCCCATCGCGCTCGGGTTCCGGGAGTCCCGCGGCCAAGTCGTCGGGGACGAGTTCGAGCGCGTCGTTGTATGTGTAGAGCGTCGAGAAGAAGTTCTGCCCGACGATCGCCGACGGCACACCCAGTCCTTTCACGGGGTCCCAGTCCGGCGGTGCGCCCGCCTGCGCGACCGTGAGGCTACCACCGACCTTGGACTGCTGGTCCGACTGTTCGGTCTCGTCGCTCTGTGTCGCCGTCGCGTCGGTCGAACCACCGCCCGTATTGGTCGTGTCACCGTCTCCAGACCCCCCTGCACATCCGGCGAGCGCCAATATACCCGCAGTACCTACCGTCTGGAGCGTTCGCCTCCGAGTCAGCGCCGAATCGACATGTTCAGTCTCGTCTTCGACAGCATTGCTACCAATACCCATGAACATACCTAATCCTTAGGCACCATATAGATTACGCAGCGGATGCGACGTCGATTGCAGTTGCGTTGCCATCGACCTGTCCAGCCATGCTGCTTGCTTTCGGTAGCACACTCTAGCGAGGCAAACGCGCGTTGTGGTCTCAGCGACCCCTTCGTCGGTTCGACATCCCTCTTTGGACATCATGTGTCGCGCTTAGTCCTTTCAACCGGATCCCTCATCTCGCAGTAAGCGAACATCTGTTTCCCATAAGCGAACAGCAGTTCGTAGATACGTCGTTGAAGAGCGACGCGAGGAGCCGTCAGTAGAAACGGTGAGCATCAAGACGCCTGGTTCAGACGTCTTGACCGTGTTCCGTCTCTTCTCTCCTCCAATCGGTGAGAGCGAGAGATCAGCGCTGAAAAGCATTCTCTTGGAAACAATTACAGTAATAGAATCGTAATTTTGGGGTCGGGAGAGAGAATAGCTCTGACGGAGAAATCCCGGTCTTCGAATCACCTCCTGGCACCGATTCGGCCGCAATCAGCGCTGTCTACCCCATTTGCTCGCCCCATATCTAGAGGTTCGCTATCGAGAAACACAGCGGTAATTCACGTTGATGAATCGCTGCTGTGTATTCTTCGGATCCCCGACCGAGATGGGGTAGATATGAGCGAAATCGAGGCGTTTTGGAGCGGATTTCTGAGAGTGTATCGGATGCCGACGCGGAATCGGTTGCCGAACGGTGACGCACCACAATACATTTAAGTTGATTCTCGCGTTATGTCAGTCCATGGGGCTGAACACGCCGTTGGGCCAGGACCCGCCCGCTTCTAACACTATCAAGTCCATCCACACGATGTTTCGCATCGTCGAATCACTGAAAACACTCGACGACAAGACGGTCACGAACATCGCCCGCGAGACCGGACTGGCGAAGAGTACCGTCCACAAGCACCTCGCGACGCTCATCGAGGAGAACTGCGTGACGCAGGTGGACGACCAGTACTATCTCGGGGCTCGTTTCCTCGATCTCGGGGGGTTCGTCAGAAACGAGCGGTACGGTTCGGAGATCGTCAAAGACAAGATCAAATCCCTCGCCGAGCAGACCGGACAGGTCGTTCACTTCGTCGTCGAAGAACACGGTCAAGCGGTCGTCATCTACCGTGAGAAGGGCGAGTACGGGGTTCCGAGTCGGTCGCGAGTGGGGAAACGGATGTTTCTCCACCAGACCGCCTACGGAAAGGCCATCCTCGCACACCTCCCCGAGGACCAGATAGACCAGATAATCGACTATTACGGACTCCCCAGCGCGACGCAGCACACGATAACGAACCCGGCCGAGCTCCGTGACGAACTCCAAGAGATACGTGACCGGGGGTACGCCATAAACAGGGAGGAAAGTACCGTCGGTCTGAGTGCCGTGGGCGCTCCGGTGATCCTCGACGACGGTACCGTCTTCGCGGGATGCTCCATCGCGGGCCCGGAGAACGAAATTAAGGATGACCAGATTGACAGCCTCTTGAGCACGGTGAACCAGATCAAACTGGCTCTCACGTACTCCTGAATACAGGAGACGGTCCGCCCGGGGAGCGGTTCAACGAGCGTGCTCCGAACAACCCATCCCCTTTTCGACCCGATTAGTCGGTCTTCCACAGGAGAATAGACGTCTCACGCACCTGACTACCGAATGGCTGGTCGGGTGCGCAAGGATGTTTCGGTCCATAGTAGGAAAGGAATTATATGGGGTGAAGGTGGAAGGGCATAGCATGGATCGCGAGCAGCAGACAGCCATAGTTACCGGTGGAGGGCGCGGACTCGGGCGGCAGATCGCCCTCACACTGGCCGACTGGGGGAGAGACATCGTAATTGCGGACCTCGACCCGGAGGAGATGAACGAGACCGAGCAGATGGTGCGCGACCGAGGTCAGTCGGCCCTCTCCGTTCAGATGGACCTGCGAGACCCGGAGGACGTCACAAGAACCGTAGACGAAGCGCTCGACGAGTTCGGATCCGTCGACGTTCTCATCAACAACGCGGGCATAGCCGGTCCGAATCTCCCGTGCGAGGAGATTACCGTCGAGGAGTGGGACAACACCATCGCCGTGAACCTCCGCGGTGCGTTCCTCATGACTCGGGAGGTAATCCCAGTGATGAAAGATCAAGAGTACGGTCGAATTGTGAACATCAGTTCCGTGACCGGCAAGCGGCCCGTCTCTCAGCGATCCCCCTATGCCGCCTCGAAGTTGGGGCTGGTGGGCTTTACCCGTTCCGTGGCAAGCGAGGTTGGCGAGTACGACATCAACGTGAACGCGGTATGTCCGGGTTCGGTCGAAGGGGAGCGAATCGAACGCGTATTCGAGCGGTACGCCAAGGCACGCGGAACGGACAGCGAGGCGGTAAAGCGAGGGGAGATGGACAAGAGCGCTCGCTGCGAACTCGTCAAGCCGGAGAGTGTCGCAGACGCCGTTGCCTTCCTGTGTTCGTCGCAGTCCGACCAGATGACCGGTCAGGACCTCAACATCTCCGCCGGGAAAGTAATGTACTGAGCGCCGGGAGACGCCGACGCGTCCGAGGAGGTAATCACGTGAACCCGAACGGCCGTTCGCGAGAGCCCGGTTAGCTGACCGTGCGCGCGTTTCTTGAACCGCCGCGACGACAA
This sequence comes from Halogeometricum sp. CBA1124, assembly GCF_009741955.1. Taxonomy (NCBI): domain Archaea; kingdom Methanobacteriati; phylum Methanobacteriota; class Halobacteria; order Halobacteriales; family Haloferacaceae; genus Halogeometricum; species Halogeometricum sp. CBA1124. The sequence goes on from NZ_WPCD01000004.1 coordinate 6,401, forward strand.
AGCTAAAGACAGTTGCTTCAGAAGGTGGGAACGTTACTACGGTGAATACACTAATGCCAACGTTCAACCGAAAGCCAATCGAAGGAATCGTCGCGCTCTCGCCGCTGTGTCTCGACGACGACCAGTCGATAGACTACGAGGCCATCCGAGCGAACATCGAGTATCTGGAGGGGCAGGGAGTCCACGGGTTCATTCAACTGTCGAGTATGGGGCAGATCAACGCCCCTTCCGAGGACGAGTTCAAGGAGTTGACCGATGTCTGCGTCGACGCGGCGGACGACATCACCTGCGTCGTCGGCGGGTCCGGAACGAGCCAGCAGGAGGTCGTCCAGCGCGTTACGTACGCGGAACAGGCCGGCGCCGACGGAACAATGGTCGAACTCCCGTACATGCTCCCCATCGAGGAGGAGTGGATCGGACCGTTCTTCAGCGACGTGGACGAGGCCATCGAGGGCGAAATCGCTATCATGGTCTACAACTTCCCGCCGGTCACCGACTGCAACATCACGCCCACCGTCTGGCGGGACGAACTCCTCGACATCGACAGCATCAAAGCCCTCAAAGAGTCGAACATGTCCGTCGGTCACCGAGACGAGGTCATCGCCACGGTCACCGACGACATCAACTTCATCTCGCCGTACGACGCTCCGTTCTGGTACGACTCGATGCGCGGCGGGAAGGGGTTCGTCGGCATCCTCACGTGGGTAGCGCCGAAACTCTTCTTGAAATACTACGAGGAGTGCCGTGACGGGAACCACGACGACCCATGGGTCCGTGAGGCGCACGACAAGATCGTGCGGGCGTTCGGAGACATGAACCGACTCGAGGGGGCACCCATTATGTCTCACGAGTTCGCGGTGCTCAACGAGCTAGCCGAAATCGGTGGCCAGAACGGCGGTCCGCCGCGAAAGCCATACCGACCCCTTAGCGAGGAATCGCGTGCTGCGCTCGAAGACGCCGTCGCTCCTCTCCGCGAGATGGAAGCCGAACTGTAAGGCCAACACGGGAACGAACCGTCCTGTCCCGCTCCCGTCGGTGGCGGAGTCCGTCGTGCCGGACTTCAACCCCTCGACCGTAACGGTCCACACCGACCCACGTATCCGGTGAACGACGTTCGTCGCACGCCGAACTTTCTCAGAGATAAATGTCACTTAGACACGAAAAGATATATAACCCACTCTTGTAGACATTTGTGCATGGTTGACAGCGACCAGTCAGACAGAGGGCGCTCTATCACCGAATCGAACACTGGGGTCTCGCGGCGGCGGTGGCTTCAACTGGGAACCGGTACGGCGGCGGCGACGGTCACCGGCCTGAGTGGTTGTCTCGGCGGTTCCGGCGGCGGAGGAGGGACCGAGGGCGGCGGCGACGGAACGACGGTGGGCAGCAGCAGCGGATCGCTGAGCGGAACGAAAATTCGGTTCCTCACGTACGGGAACCACCTGCCAGCGATGAAGGAACTGGCGAGGTCCTTCGAAGAAGAGACGGGCATCGAGGTCCAACTCGGGACGTTCCAAGACGACTGGAATATCATCTCGAAGCAGAAGGCCGGTGCCAGTGACCTGCAGTTGTTCCAGCTCTCGATGCGAGCGGTCCCTTCCGCGCTGAACGACGAACTCCTCCAGCCCATCCGGACGGAGAACGTCCCACTCCTCGACACACTCTACGACGACTACAAACCAGAGAACACGCCGTGGGAGCCTGAAGCGGGGACGTGGCACGCCGTGCCGAACCATTACGGTGCGAACTGTCTCACGTGGAACACAGAGAAGTGGCCGTACGAGGAGGATCCGACCAGTTGGAAGGATCTCCTGCAACCCGAACTGGAGGGCGAAGTTGGCTTCTCGCAGCGACCGAACTACTGTGTGTGCACCACGTACCTGACGTTCTGGCCAGAGGAACCACGGGAGTTCGAGGCGAACTACGAGTCACGCATCGAGAAGGTGTGGAACTCGCTGGAGAACGATTGGAAACCGCAGGTCGGGACGTGGTTCGAGGGCGGCGGCGCCGCCAGCCAAGGGTTCGCGAACGGTAATGTCACCGCTGGTCACAACTTCTACGTCATCGCCGCGTCTCTCGCCGACGACGGCAACCCGGTTAAGTCGACGATTCCGAAAGAGGGGGGGTACCAGTACATTGACGGATTGGCCGTTCCGCGGGGCGTGCGGGGGAAGAAACGCACCGCCGCGGAGAAGTTCATCAACTACACTCTCAAGCCCGAAATCCGCGAACCGTACCTGAAAGAGGTGCCCACCGCAACGACGTTCCCCATCCCAGAGAAGTACCAGTCGGAAGGCTACAAGCAGAACATCAACGTCGAGTACAAAGACCGTCTGGACATCTTTGATCCGGTGTTCATTGGGAACAAGTCCGACCAGTGGACGACCAAGATACAGGAGATGATCCGTAGCTAGGAACGATTCTCGCGACAGTAACTGTTCGTCGCACGGTATCGAACAGCAAGGTATACAAACCGGAAGTGATTCGTATTCCCATGGCCAGTGCAATCCTCTCTACGGACGGATTGATGAAACAGTACGGTCCCACAGTTGCGGTGGAAGACGTATCATTCGACGTCGCGAGTGGTGAGTTCTTCTCGTTTCTCGGCCCTAGCGGATGTGGGAAGACTACAACGCTCCGAATGATCGCAGGATTCGAGGAGCCAACGGAGGGCGGCATCAAAATCGGCGGCAGCGACGTGACGACCGTCCCACCCCACAAACGGGACGTGGCGATGGTCTTTCAGAACTACGCGCTCTTCCCGAACAAGACTGTGGGCGGCAACGTAGGCTTCGGTCTCAAGATGGAGGGCGTCCCGAAAGAGGAGCGACAGAGTCGCGTCGCCGAGTACTTGGAACTCGTCGACTTGCCTGGTTTTGAGGACCGTCAGCCGGCGAACCTGTCGGGAGGACAACAACAGCGTGTCGCGCTCGCCCGTGCGCTCGTGACTGAACCTGAGATTCTTCTCTTGGACGAACCGCTGTCGAACCTCGACTTGAAACTCCGGAAGACGATGCGCTTCGAGCTGAAGCGCATCCAAGAGGAACTCAACACCACGTTCGTTTACGTCACGCACGATCAAGAGGAAGCCCTCGCCATGAGCGACCGCATCCTGCTAATGAACAACGGAAACATGACGCAGGTAGGGACACCGTCGGAACTGTACAACAACCCAGCGAACGAGTTCGCGGCCGACTTCATCGGCGACACGAACCTGGTCGACGGCGAGGTCATCGCGTCGGATGGTCACTCTGTCGACGTATCGCTGCACGCCCTTGGAACGACCGTATCCAACGTACAGAACTCGACATCGGTCTCGACTGGGGACAGGGTCATCCTGAGCGTCCGTCCCGAGGACATCGACATCTCGCCCGACGAGTCCGAAAGGTCGATACTGGGGACGATCGAGACGAGCGTCTTCTATGGAAAGGTGACGCGGTTCCTCGTCGACGTCCAAGGCGAGGAGATGCTCGTCGAGGTCACTGGACAGCGAACGCACGGGCTGTTCGACGACGGAGATCGCGTCTCGCTCACGTTCGACGTCGACGACGTCGCGCTCTTGGAGGCGTAACGATGAGCGTGAGAGATACGATCAGACGGAAGCTCCCGGCCGTCATGCGCGAGGATGGGACGGTGAGCGGTGTCGTGCCGGACCTTCGGCTCGTTCCCGGTCTGTTCTGGATCATCGTCGTCATGGGCGGGTCGCTGATGACGATGTTCCTTTACAGTTTCGTCGTCGATCCCCTCGCGGGCGACTTTACGGTCACGTTCGAGCACTACCGTCGGTTCCTGAACGAACCGCTGTACCAATCGATCATGGTGGACTCCGTCGTCATCGCGTTGAAGACGACGCTCGGGACGCTCGTCATCGGCTACCCGCTGGCGTACTACATGGTTATCCACAGCGACCACCGCAACCTCCTCCTTTTGCTGGTGATCGCGCCGATCTGGACGAATGAGGTCGTCCGAACCTACGCGTGGATACTGATTCTGAACAGCAACGGCCTCGTCAACTGGGTCCTCGTCGATCTCCTCAGCGTCGTCGACAGCCCGCTCAAACTCATGTTCACCCAGAACGCGGTCGTCATCGGGCTGATACACCCGCTGCTACCGTACATGATTGTCCCCATCGTCGCTGGTCTGATGAGCGTCGACGTCTCCGAGATAGAGGCGGCGAAGAACCTCGGTGCTACCAAGCTTCAGGCCTTCTACGAGGTCACGCTCCCACAGACTACGTCGGGAATCGCGGCGGGAGCTACGTTCGTCTTTGTCCTCTCCTCGGGGGCGTACCTCGCGCCGGTCCTCCTTGGCGGCGCTGAGAACAACATGATCGCGAACTTCATCGGTCTGATGTTCGGACGGGGGCAAAACTGGAACTTCGGGAGCGTGCTCGCAGTGATATACAGCCTCCTCATCGTCGCACTGTTCGTCGTCGTTTCGCGGTTCTCGAACGTCGAAGTATCTGGTACCACCGCTATCGGAGGTGACGAAGAATGAGGCTCTCGCTCAGTGCGCTTCTCGGAACCGTCGACCTCGGCAACCGAACCGCCAGTCGCCTCCTGAAGGGAGTCGCCGGAGCAGTGCTCGTGTTCCTCTACGTCCCGATTCTCGTGGTCGTGATGCTATCGTTCACGCCGCAACAGACACCATCGTTCCCGATGCCCGGCGTCTCCCTCCGGTGGTACGAGGCGCTCGTCACGAACAGCGACCTGATCGATGCGCTCCTGTTCAGCCTCCAGTTGGCAGTGGTGTCGGCGTTCGGTTCCGGACTTGTCGGCTCGCTCGCGGGGTTCGGACTGGTCAGAGGTGATTATCGGAACTCGGTACTGGACGAGTCCACGCTCCGTATGCTGTTCAGCATCCCGATCATCATCCCGTTCATCATCACCGGTATAGGCGGGCTAGTGTTCTTCAACGTGCTCGGTATCTACGGGAGCTGGCCCTCGCTCGTCGTCGGTCACATCCTCATCACGCTACCGTTCACGACGCTCGTCATCGCAGCCGGTCTCGACGGCTTCGACGAGTCCCTCGAAGAGGCGGCGAAGAACCTCGGCGCGACGCAGGTGCGGGCGTACCTTGAGGTAACGCTCCCGACGATACTGCCGAGCATCGTCGCGGCGATGCTGTTTGCGTTCATCCTCTCGTTCAACAACTTCATCCAGACGTTCTTCTGGCTCAGCTTTGGCGACCAGACGCTCCCGGTCGTCATCTACGCCCTCGTCCAGCGGACGTACGACCCGACGCTCAACGCCATCGGTGCGGTCATTATCGTCGGTTCGCTTGCACTCACCATCGCTGCCGAACGCCTCTCCGGCCGCGTCGTCTCCTGACGACGGCCTCCATACCGTCGGGGAACTACGTTTCGAACCTGACTGCGCAGACGCCAGAGGGTACGCTCACTCTGTCACGTCGAGGTGTACCTGTTCCTCGACGACGTGCGACTCCACGTCACCGACGAGCGACGTGTCCAACGGGAGGTCGACAGCCGAACCGTTCTGTTCCGTCTCATCCGAGAACGTTGCCGCGTCCAGTTCGCCGAGGCCGTCGAAGTAGCACTCCACGACACCGTCGTACGTCTCGTGTCCGTCAACCGGCTCCGCGGTCGTGAGCTTTCGGAGGCTGGACGGTCGTTCGAGTATCCCACCGCGGAAGCACTCGTCCACGAACGCCTCGTGACTCACTCCCTCACATCGAGAGACGACGGCGACAAGCTTTAGTTTCGGCCCGTCGCTACGCGGGTCGTTGTACCTGACCGTCTCCGTTACCAGACAGCGGTCTGCGCGCTTCTCGAAGTTCGCCACGTCTTCGATAGCCGGCGTATCGCTCTCGGGACCGAGGACCGACTCGAACGCCCCGACGGTGTCGAAGTATAGTTCTGCGATACCGTCGTACCGACTCCGGTCGGGTGTCACGGGAACCGCGGTCCGGTACCGACGGAGTCCGGGGAGTTCCTTCGCCAGCGGAACGTGCTCGTTCAGCCAGTAGTCGCGGAACTCGTCGTGGCTCATGTCGTCGCGTCTGACGATGAACGATTGTAACTTAATCACGTCTGATACCCGTCCGAGGGCGACGTAAATCTGTCCCCGTGGACGACGGTCCGAACGCCGACAGGCCCCCGGGCGCGCGGCGTCACCGCCCGGTACGCCCCGGTTTCGGTCATCGCACGACCCGGGCCACCATTTGCGTACCGCGCCCCGTCACGACGCGTCTGTACCCGGTGAGTGCCTCGTCGAGTGATTCGTCCCCCGTGTCGACGCGCAGCGAGTCACCACCGAGCGAGAGGAGTTTCTCCTCCGTCGCGACGACGGTGACGTTGTCGGCGCCGACCGCCTCGATGACGCGCGCGCTCAGTTGTTGGTTGCCGCGCCCGAAGACGAAACCCTGGCCGCCGATGACGCCGACGACGATGTGGGCGGGGACTCCATCGAGGAGGTCCAGCAACTCGCGTTCGTTCAGGTCTCTCCCGACGAGTTCGCCGTCGCGGACGACGTCGACGCCGAGGAGGGTGTAGTCCAGACCGAGGTGGGTCAGTATCCCCTTGGTCGTCGTGCCGGGACCGATGACGTAGGCCGTGCCTTCCTCCATCGAGTTGGCGACCGCGCCGGCGATAGCGCGCTTGCTCGCCGTCTCATCACCCGCGCCCCGCGACTTTGGACTCTGCACAAGTCGCTCCTCCTGCGGGACCGCGAGGTACCCGTAGAGCGTCGCTGAGAGCCTGTCGTCGCGGAATGCTTCCTCGTCGATATCCATCACCTCGCGGAGTTGCGGCTCCGCTGTCTCGCCGCCCAGGAAGGACGCCACGAGTTCGCCAGCCGCCTCGGGCGTCGGGCTGAAGACGGCTGAGTATATTTTGACGCCAGCGGGGACTCCGACCACCGGCACGGCGTCGCCAACGGCGTCGTACACGTCCCTCGCCGTGCCGTCGCCGCCGGCGAAGAGGAGGACGTCGACACCGGAGTTGACGAGTTCCGAGGCGACTGCCTTCGTGTCTGCGGCCGTGGTTGAGTCGGCGTCGATGTCTCCGACCACAGTCGGGTCGAATCCGCACTCCTCGGCGACGGCCTCGCCCATCGGTCCCGGTCCGCTGACCAGACTCGGCGACAGCGACTCCTCGTTGAGTGCACCAGTGAGTTCTCGGAGGGCACTCGCGGCGCGTCCCGGAGAGATGGGGTCGGCTCCCAACTCACGAGCCCGTTCGAGGACCTCCTCGGAGTCTGTTCCTTTGAGTCCGACTCGCCCACCCATCCCGGCGATGGGGTTGACGAGGAATCCGACGGTGTTCGTCATACCCGTCGTTCGTCGGGAACCGACAAGAAACGTCGGGAGACATCGCAAGGGAGAGCGATACACAGAGAAAGAGATAAATGGGACCCATCAGACACCACGTACATGGTAACACACTCGACAGAGCCCGGTGAGTTGCGATTCCTGACCCGCGACGACGTGAACGAGGCGCTTGACCCCGCCTCGTGTCTGGAACGCGTCGAGCAGACCTTCCGGTGGGTTGGCGAGGGCGTCGTCCAACAGTCGAACCCGTTCGACCTCGATGTCTCCTCCGCCGACGACGAGTACGGCATCGGGATGGTCCAGTCGTTCCCCTCCTACATCGAACCGATCGACGCGGCGGGTCACAAGTGGCTGGGATACATCGAGCGAAACGCGGAACGGGGGCTTCCGACGATCAACGCGGTCGACGTCCTCAGTGACGCGGAGACGTCGCTCCCCGTCGCCATCATGGAGGGACAGTCGGTGACGGCGATGCGGACGGCCGGTCACGCCGCGGTCGGCGCGAAGTTCCTCGCCCGAGAGGACTCCTCGACGGTCACGATAGTCGGGTGCGGCGACCAGGGCCGAACCCACCTCCTGATGATGGCCGAACTGTTCGACCTCGAATCCGTTCGAGCGTGTGACATCGACGACGAGATCAGGAATGCGTTCGTCGACGAGATGTCGGAGCAAGTCGACGCCGACGTAGTCGCTACGCCGACGCCGAAGAGGCCGTCGCGGGCACCGACATCATCTGCACGGTCACGTCGGCGACCCGACCCATCGTGAGAGAGGAATGGGTCGAACCCGGGACGCACGTCGCCGCGACGGCAGGGTTCTACGACCTTGAACCCACGCTCAGTAGCGAGGCCGACAAGTGGGTGGTCGGATACTACGACCGCGACCTGGGTTGGATCGAAGGCGAACACGAGGACAACTGGACGGCGGAGGGCTACGACGTCGAGGAGACTGACATCCACGCCGACCTCATCGAGGTGATGAACGGCGAGCGTCCTGGACGGGAGTCACCCGACGAGCGCACGGTCATGACTCACAAGGGGATGCCGGCTCTCGACACTGCGGCGATGGACCTCGTCTACGACCGCGCCGTCGAGGCGGGACTGGGTTCGACCATCAGACTCTTCTGAACGGTCCCTCACCATCGCAACGACTATGTGACGATGGCCCATCTCGTTACTCGATGACACAGAGAGAGTCGTCTCCGCTGCGAGAGCCGTACGGGCTCGTTGGCGGCGGAGCCGAGCGAGAGGCGTCGAACGAAGAGACGACGGAAGTTCACGACCCCGCGACCGGCGACGTACTCACCACCGTTCCGGCCGGGACCCGAGCAGACCTCGACCGCGCCGTCGAGTCCGCGACCGAGGGGTTCGATCGGTGGCGTCGGCTCGAACCGAAAGAGCGGGGCCGACTCCTGCGTCGGGTCGCCGACCGGATTCTCGACGAAGAGGAGCGACTCGCGACCATCGAGACGCTGGAGAACGGGCGTCCCCTCGAAGACGCGCGCGGTCAGGTCCGTCGGTGCGCACGCCACTTCGAGTACTACGCTGGCATCGCAGACAAAGTGCAGGGCGAGCAGATTCCGCTCGGGGACGGCTACGTCGACTATACAATCCGGGAACCGCTCGGGGTGACCGGCCACATCGTACCGTGGAACGTCCCGATCTACCTGTTCGGGCGGAGCGTCGCACCCGCGCTGGCGGCGGGGAACAGCGCGGTCGTCAAACCGGCCAACCTCACGCCGGTGGGCGGACTCGAAGTCGGACGACTCGCGAACGAAGTGCTTCCGGAGGGGGTCCTCAACGTCGTCTCCGGTGCGGGGTCCGTCGTCGGCGACGAACTCTCTGCCCACGACGACGTCGAACACATCGTCTTCACCGGCTCCGGTGAGACCGGCGTTCACGTCGGGCGGAACGCCGCAGACGCGATATCCGACGTCGTCCTCGAACTCGGCGGGAAGAGCCCACTCGTGGTGTACCCTGACGCCGACGTCGACGATGCCGTCACGGAGACGGTTCGGGGGATATTCACCGGCGCGGGACAGATCTGTTCGGCCAGTTCGCGCGCCATCGTCCACGAGGACGTTCACGACGAATACGTCGACGAACTCGTCGACCGAGTAGAGTCGTTCGACATCGGCCCCGGCCTCGAGAACCCCGACATGGGGCCGCTGGTCTCGAAGTCGCACCTCGAAGATGTCTTACGGTACGTCGAACTCGGACGGACCGAGGTGGGCGACCCCGTCGTCGGCGGGAAACGGATCGACCGCCCCGGCTACTTCCTCGAACCGACCGTCTTCGACGACGTTCCCAACGACGCGCGAATCGCACAGGAGGAGATATTCGGCCCGGTCTTGACGGTAACTACGTTCTCCGACGAGGCGGAGGCAGTCAAGTTGGCGAACGACGTAGAGTACGGTCTCGTCGCCGGCGTCATGACGAACGACGTGGAGCGGGCACACCGGTTCGCGCGCGACGTCGACGCAGGTCAAATATACGTCAACGAGTGGTTCGCTGGAGGTAACGAAACGCCGTTCGGCGGATTCAAAAAGAGCGGTGTCGGTCGCGACAACGGCGTGCAGGCGATACACAACTTCACGCAGATAAAGAACGTCTGTCTGAAGATCGAGTGACGATTCGCTCAACCGCTCACTCGTCGAGTCCGAGCATTCGGACGTCTTCGGACCGTCTCTGAACTCGGTAGTTCTCGTCGCCGTGGTTCAGGATCGATCTCTCCGAGGGGACGAGTTCCCCGGATGCCGCGTCGCGGAGGCGCCGCGCGGACGGCCGACGTCGAAGGCGGGTGACGTCGCCGCCGCCGCCCCGTTCGACGACTCGCCTACTCGAGGTTGCTGTACACCCGTTCGTCGCTGTGCGGGAATACTTCGACGAGGTTCCCCCACGGGTCGCGGCAGTAGATCAGCGTGAGGTCGTCGTCCTCGCTGTTGACGCCCCACTCCTCGGAGTAGGCGTCGCCGCCGTGTTCCTCGATTCGCTCGGCGAGACCCGACACGTCGGGATCGATGATGGAGACGTGGAAGAGCCCCGGTTCTCTCGGGTCGGGGTCGTTGTCGCCCTCGGTCGACTCGAACTCGAACAGTTCGAAGCCTATCTGGTTACCCGTCGAGAGGTGTGCAATCTTCATAGTGTCGAAGTCGCCAAGGAGATCGGAAACTTGTCGTCCGAAGTACCCCTCGTTTTCGAGCGTGGTCGGTCCCATCACGACGTTGAATCCGAACACCTTCTGATACCACTCCGTCGCCTCCTCGATGTCGGAGACGGTGAGCCCTACGTGCGCGAGTCCGCGCGGGTACGGTCGGTCAGACATACCAGGTTTGTCAACACGTCGCGCTCAAAAATACATTTCGGTGACGGATATTCGCGGACCGCCGACGTTCGGTCCGTTTCGGACCGCTCTGCGGGCCCCCGGCGATGACCGCGGCGGGCCGAAGCGGTTCAGTCGTCGGCTTCGCCGTTCGGGCCGCCGGTCTTCTTGAGGTACGCGCGCCACGTCATCGCCCACTTATCGGGGTCGTCGATGCGTTCCTCGTCGACCCGGTCGATGGACTGGTTGTGCGGCGCCGTCTTCACCGTCTCGGGGTCCTCGTACGCCTCCTCGGCGATGAGTCGGAGCGCCTCGGCGTACGTCTCGATGTTCTCCTTCGAGTGCATCTCGCCGGGTTCTGGCGTGAACGGCTCCGCGTACGTCCACGGGTCGTGGCTCATCCAGTACGCGTCGATGCCGTAGTCGGTCAACCGACGGCGGATGTCGACCGTGCTGACGCCGGTGTCCTCGTGGAGTTCGCCCCAGCTGTACCGCGTCATCTCCATCCGACGGTCAGTGACGTTCTCGACGCTCTTGGAGAGCCCCGGGACGTCCTTCAGGAGTTCCTCGAGGTAGTTGTTGCCGAGGATGGAGATGTTGCTCGCCTCGACGATACCCTCCGCGCCCATGTTCCGGACCCACATGTACGCTTTCATAATGAGGGGGAGGTTCCCCCAGAACTCCCGGACCTTCCCGACGCTCTTCGGGCGGTCGTAGTCGAGGTAGAACTCGCCGCTGGACTCGTCCCGTTCGATGACGGGCTTTGGGAGGTACTCCGTCAGCTCTTCTCGGCACCCGAAGGCTCCGGCGGCCGGGCCGAGCCCTCCTTTCGGGTTGCCAAACGTCTTGTGGAGCATGTAGTGGGACGCGTCGAACCCGATATCTCGCGCGCGCGAGATACCCATCGTGCTGTTGAAGTTCGCCTGGTCGTAGAAGCAGAGCCCGCCTGCATCGTGGACGATGTCTATCACTCGTCGACGTTCGGGTTGTATATTCCGAGATCGTTGGGGTTCACCATCATCAGTGCCGCCGTGTTCTCTGAGACGGCCGCTTCGAGCGCCTCGGTCGACGGATAACTGTTCTCACCGGGCTGGAGCGTGACGACGTCGAAGCCGGCCACGTCTGCCGTCGCGGGGAGGCACGCGTGGGAGTACAGCGTCGTGATTATCTCGTTGCGCTGGTCGAGTTCGCCGCGGTCCTTCAGGTACTCCCGGAGCAGGTTCGTAAACACGAACGCCGACTGCGTTCCGCTCGCGGGCTGGAAGACGAACTTGTCCATCCCGGAGAGTTCCTGCAGGTACTCGTCGAGCCGGTATCCCATCTCGAGGATTCCTTGAAGCGTGTCGTCGTCCTGGTAGGGGTGGAGCGACGAGATGTACTCGGCCTCCAGCTCCTCGTTCATCGCCGGGGCGTACTTCATCGTACACGTGCCCCACATGCTGATGTTGGTGAATCCCAGCGTCTCCTGGGCGAGGTGGAGGTAGTGGCGGAGCACCCACGGCTCGGACACTTCCGGGAGGGCGGGGTCCTCCTCCCTCGCGACGGAGTCGGGGATGTAGTCGTCGGCGGTACCGACGCTGTCGCGCACCCCCGACTCCGGGAACGCGATGCCTCGTCGGCCCTCGCTGCCCATCTCCATAATCGACGGTTCGTCCCACACCTTCGCGTGGTACTCGCGGACCGTCCCGCCGCGTCGGCCCTCGCGGCCCCCGTCGGTCGGCGTTCGCTCGTTCGATACGCCCTGCACGTCCTCGTCTCCGTCCGGCGAACTCATGATTCGATCACCTCCGAAACCGCGTCGACCAACCGGTCGATGTCGTCTCTCGTGTGTATCTCGGTGACGCAGTAGAGCGCGGCGTCCCCGAGTTCGGGGAAGTCGTCGGCGAGGGTCAACCCGCCGAAGATGTCGTACTCCCGCAGCCGTTCGTTCACCTCCGCCGCCGTCGCGTCCGCGCCCTCGAAGTCCACGACGAACTCCTTGAAGAACGACGAGGAGAGTCTGACGTCGACACCGTCGAGGCGCGAGAGTCGGTCGGCCGCGTAGTGGGACCGCTCGACGACGAGTTCGCCGAGTTCTCTGAACCCGCGGCGGCCGAGCAGCGACATGTAGACGGCGTTCGCGATGGTCCACAGGTACACCGACGTCCCGGTGTAGTCGTTCCCGTCCTCTCGGAGCCCGTAGGAGGAGCGGTGCAGTTGCTCGGGCATGAAGGCGTACCCGATTTCTCCTTCGGTGGCGGTCTCCGTCGCACTCAGGAGGAGGGTCGGGAACTCGACGACGTACTCCTCTTCGTCGCGACTAGCGATGAAGCCGCTGCAGGCGCCACCGTTCATGTGGAGTCCGAGCGGTTGCGTTGTCCCGACGACGATGTCCGCGCCGTTGTTTGCGGGACTGTCGACCAGTCCTAGCGTGGACGGGTCGACGCCCGCGATGCACTCCGCTCCGTTCTCGTGGGCGACGTCGGCGATGGCGCCCCCCTGCGACTCGAACGTCCCGAGGAACGTGGGGGACTCGTAGTAGACGGCGGCCGTCTCCTCAGAGCACTTCTCGCGGAGGTCTTCGACATCGAGTAACCCCGTCTCCCGGTCGTACGCGACCGTCACGAGGTCGATGTTCTCCGCACGCGACGACAGACTGCTGTAGTTCTCCATGACGGCTAGCCGTTCCGGCGATATGGTCTCGGGGACGAGCACTTCCGTCCGGTCCGTCAGACGATAGGCCATCCGCATCGCGAACCCGGCGGCGTTACCCCAACTGTACACTGGAAGTCCGACGGCGTCGAGTTCAAGCAGTTCCCCGAGTTGGCTGCAGAACTCGAACCACGCTTGGTTCCGGCCCTTGTCCGACTCCGGTGAGCCCCACTCGGACGTCAGGAACTCGCGCTGGCCGATTATCTCGTCACAGACTGGCGGGACGTAGTGCTGCCAGCAGCCCGCACCGAGGAAGTTCAGGTTCTCCTCGCAGGTCTCGTTCTGATCGAGCAAGTCGCGGGCGTGCCGCTGAAGTTCCAGTTCCGACTCGGGTCCCGGGAGATCAAGGTCACCGGAGTACCGTAGTCGCTCCGGGATCTGTTCGTACAGTTCGTCCATGTCCTCCGCACCGATGGCGTCGAGCATCTCGCGCTTCGTCGACTCGACGGCGTTCGGCATGTGCGGGTGGTTCGAAGACATATACAGTACGGAGTCGTCAGCACACTCCTTAGGATTTTCCCTGAGCGATCGTCGGAGACCGGCGGCCGACGGGGAGCAGTCGCGCCTCCCGGACAGGGTGGGCGTCGGGATGGATGCTCAGTTGTCCTTCGCGACGGTCGAGACGGCCGCCTCCAGCCTGTCGAGCATTTCCTCCATCTCGTCGCTGGACACCGTCAGCGGCGGTGTCAGTCGGATGACGTTCCCGTGGGTCCCGCAACGCGAGACGAGGAGGCCGCGTTCGTGCGTCTGCGTCCGCACGTCCTTCGCAATGTCCTCGGAAGGTTCGTGGGAGTCGCTGTCGGTGACGATCTCGACGCCGATGTGCAGGCCCTTCCCGCGGACATCCCCGACGATGTCGTAGTCCGCCTCCATCGCTTCGAGGCGGTCGAACGCCTCGTCTCCGACTGTGGCGGCGTTCTCGACCAGCCCCTCCTCTTCGATCACCTCGAACGTGGCGTTAGCGGCGGCGCAGGCCAGCGGGTTCCCGCCGTAGGTGGTGTAGTGGTCGGCGGGAGCCATCGTCTCGCTCACCTCCTCGGTCCCCATGAACAGGCCGAAGGGGACACCGCTTGCGATTCCCTTGGCCATCGTCATGATGTCGGGTTCGACATCCCAGTGGTCGACAGCGAACAGTTCGCCTGTCCGGCCCATCCCGGTCTGGACCTCGTCGGCTACGAGAAGCATGTCCTCCTCCTCACAGATCTCCTTGAGGTGCGGGAGGTAGTTCTCTGGCGGGACCACGATGCCGCCTTCGCCCTGTATCGGTTCGACGACGACGGCGGCGACATCGTCGTTCGAGTCGTACTTGACGACTTCGCGGACCTGTTCGGCGGCCCACTTCCCGAACTCGTTCTCGTCCTCGAAACGGTCGCCATACCGGTAGTAGTTGGGCGACGGTATCTTGTAGGCGCCGGGGACGTGCGGGTGGAACGTGTGGGTGTACTTGTTCTGCCCCGTCAGCGCCATCGACCCGGGCGTCCGTCCGTGGAACGACCCCCTGAGGCTAATGAACTCGCTCGAACCGGTGGCCTTCTTGGCGAGTTTTATCGCCCCCTCGACCGCCTCTGTCCCCGAGTTCCCGAAGAACGTGTTCTTCAGGTCGCCCGGCGACCGCTCCGCGAGCGTCTGGAGCAGGTCGGCCATCGGTTCGTGGTAGAAGTAGTAGGAGGACTGCACGTAGTTCTCCACTTGTTCCTGGACCGCGTCGACGACCCTCGGGTGCGAGTGGCCCGTGTTGACGACGGCGATGCCCGCGACGGCGTCGAGGAACTCGTTGCCGTCGACGTCCCACAGTCTGACTCCCTCGCCATGGTCGAGGACCAAGTCCTGTTGCCCGTACACCGCGGGCATCAGGTACTCGTCTGTCACGCGCTTGATGTCGTTTCTCTCAGTATCTTTCATGCTAACTACTGGGTAGTTTCGTCCTCGCTCATTTATATCTTTCTCGCGGTCGAGCGACTGGTTCGCGGGGACTCCGTCCGCCTCCCCCCGCATCCCGCCGTTCAGTTCGCTTCGAGCACCCAGAGTTCCGTCTGCTGGTCGGTCAGGAATCGAGCGCCGTCGGCTGTCACCTGCACCATCTCTTCGAGCGAGATGCTCCCGTAGTCGGTCTGGATACCGAGTTCGAGCGTGTACACCTCTCCCTCGCGGACCCGGCCGTAGGGCGCGTCGCCGTAGCGGTCCCACGTCGGACCGAGGTACGTGCCACCGTCGTGGACGAACTGACCGACCTGGTGGCCGAGTCCGTGCTGGAACTCCGGCCACCCACGCTCGGTGAGATACTCGCGTGCGGCCGCGTCGACTTCGTGCCCCTGGACGCCCGGTTCGAGACGGTCGAACCCCGCCTCTATGGCTCCCTTCGCGTCCTCGAAGTCGGAGCGAAGCCCAGCCGGGATCTCCGTCTCTCCCTCGGGCTGGTGGTAGTAGACGCGTTGCATGTCGGAGGCGTACTCGTCCTGTATCACCCCGAAGTCGATGCGCATCACCTCTCCCGGCGGGATGGTGACCCCACCGGGTTTGGCGTGCCCGTACTCGCCTTCGACGCCCGCAGTGACCGCCGGACACGTTTCGGAGTCCCACGCCGTCTCGAGTCCTCGGTCCGCGACGCACTGGTGGACGAAGTCGGCAGTGTCTGCCTCTGTCCACTCCGGTCGCCACTTGCTCCGGACTTCCCGGAGAATCTCCTGTGCGGTGTCGACGGCCGCCTGAATGCGCTCTGTCTCCGTCTCCGACTTGCTCCCGCGAACGCGCTTGACGACCGGTTCGGCGCTGACGAACTCCGCGTCGACGCCCGCCGCCTCGAAGTACGCCTCCAGTTGTCGGTAGAGCCCGTAGGACAGTCCGTCGGCCGTCGGATCGGACTTCGAGTAGTTGAGTGCGACTCGGTCCGGCGCGACGTCCGCTATCACCTCGGCGAAGACATCTTGGAGCGATTCCTCGTAGGGATACACCTCGTGGACCCCGTGGGCGCGGACGTTGTCGGCGTCGTGCGTCTCCGTGATGGCTATCTTCCGGCCCGACGCCGTGAGCAGCACCATCCCGGGCCAGACGAAGCCCTCGCCGAGCACCAGCGGCAGACAGGGCTCTCCGAGGTTGTGCGTCTCGCGGGCGAAGGTGAGCCACGCGTCGATATCGGTCTCTCCGAGCGTCTCGACCGCCTGATTCGTCTTTTCTGCGACGATATCGCTGTCAGCCATACGACGGATACAGAGACGATTCATATAAACGTTGTCGACCGGGTCGGGCGGTTCGATCGACGAGCGTCGAATCCGTTTAGATGGCGGATCGAGTCCAGAAGGTAGGCTCCCGGCGTTACGCAAGCAACTCCTCCGCGATCATCCCGACCGGGAGGATGCTGTACTCCATGAGTTCATCGTGGAACTCCTTGCGGTCGTAGTCGTCGCCCAGTCGCTCCTCGTAGGCTTCTCGGAGATCCATGATGAGGGAGAGACCGATGCGGTACGACGACGGGTACGTCGGACGCATGGTGTACCGTTGCACCTCGGTTCTGGCCCACCCCGGTTCGAGTCGCGCTCGGTCGACGAGCAACTCCGTTGCCTCGTCCGGCGTCATCCCCCTCGTGTGGAGTCCGACGTCGACGAGTATCCGGACCGCCCGCCAGAGACCGTTCCGCAGTTGCATCAGGCGCAGTTCCGGTTCGGCGAGGAACCCGGTCTCGTAGAACAGTTCCTCGGTGTACAGTCCCCACCCTTCGACGAAGATGGGACTCGTGAACTGCTTTCTGAGGGGAGTGGCGACCTCCTTCTGTATCGCCATGTGGAGGTGATGACCCGGGTACATCTCATGCTGGGCGATGGCTCGAATCCACGCCCAACTGTGGTCGCGCAGGTGTTCCTCCTGCGCCTCGGGCGAGGCGTCCTCATCGACGGGCGTGACGTACCACTTGCCGGCGAGTCCCTCGTCGAACGGCGCTGTCGTCCACGGCTTGGCGATGGGGTACCAGTTCCGCATGTACGACGGCGTCCACTCTATCTCCACCTCTTCGCTCTCCGGGAACGTGACGAGGTCCTCTTCGAGACAGTGCTCTCGGGCCAGCATCGTCTCGTCCTCGTACGCCTGCCTGAGTTGCGCCGGTTCCGGATAGTCGTCTTTCACGTCGTCGAGGACGTCCACCCAGTCGCTCCCCGGGTCCATCTGCTCGGCCAGTTCGCTCATCTCCGCCTCGTACTGCTCGACCCACTCGCGGCCGAACTCGTACAGGTCGTCGGCGTCCATCTCCAGCCGATGGTAGTCACCGAGGAGACGATCGAACCGGTCTCTTCCGACGGCGAACGATCCTCCCGCCTCGCTCTCGACGTCGCGGAGGAACGCCTCGAACCCGGCGACTGCTGACGCCGCCTCTTCACTGGCCGCGACGACGTCGCTCTCCATCGAGGGAACTTCACCGGCTGCGTCCGGGATGCCCTCGTTCATGAACCGCTGGAGACTCTCGGTGGTTCCGAGCGCCGACTCCACCCATATCGGCGGGATGTCGGCCGGTTCGAGTGTCTCCCGCGCCGTCTCCAAGTATCTCGGGACCGCCCGAAGGCGCGCCCGTAACGCTTCGAATCGCGCCTCGACCGAGACTACCTCGCCCAGCAACAGGTCGTGGAGCCCGTTCCCGAGTCGGTCTAGGTAGTAGCGCGGGGAGCGTTCCCACGGCCGCATCTCGTGGTCGACGCGCAGTTTCTCTAACACCGCCAGCGCCCATCGGCGGTCCAGTTCCTCCTCTTGCGTCAGTTCCGCGCCGTCGAACGCCTCGAACCGGTCAGTGAACGTCGCCATCGTCTCCCCCCACTCGGCGGCGGCCTCGGCCCCCGTCGCGGGAAGTTGGTTGTCGTACTCGTGAACCCCCACGTGCGTCGCCTCAGTGGGGTGGTACTCCCAGTACGATTCCAGAAACTCGTCGACCGTTCGACTGAACTCCGACATGGCTCCGAGACAGTCACGAACGATAATAAGCGTGTGCCTACCCGACTCACCCCACCTCTTTCCGCGTCCAGGCGGAGCGAACGCGTCCCTCGCCCCTTCCAAACAGTTATGCCGACTCGTGCTCCATCTCATTTCACGCGTATGAGCGACAATCTCACCTTCGGGTACGCGATTCCGGGGTACGGCACGTACGAACAGCCATCGGCGTGGAAAGACATCGGTCAGGCCGCCGAGGAGGCCGGATTCGAGACGCTGTGGACGGGTGACCACGTCACCATTCCGGAGGAACTCGACTACGACGAGTACCAGTTCGGCGTCCCCGACTGGGCAGACATCTCCAACCCAAGTCTCGACGTGTTCGGGAAGTTCTCCTACATCTCGGCGGCGACCGACGAGATTCACATGGCGACGAACATCTGTATCGTCCCGCTGCGTCACCCCATCCTGCTGGCAAAGCAGGCGCTCACCGTCTCTGCGCTCTCGAACGGTCGCTTCGAACTTGGGGTCGGTCCGGGGTGGCTCCGCTCCGAGTTCGAAGTCCTTGACGCGCCGTTCAAGACCCGCGGCCCCCACACCGACGAGTTCCTCGAGATGTTCGAGACGGTATTCGAGAACGAGGGCGAGACGGGATTCGACGGGGAACACATCAACTTCCGGAAAACTGGGTTCCATCCACTCCCCGACGAGAAACCGAAGATATGGGTGGGAGGGACGTCCGGCGCTGCACTGCGCCGCACGGCCGAGTTCGGCGACGGGTGGACCGTCGTCGAGCGGACCGCAGAGCAGGTCGGACACACGCGCGACCGACTGATGAACGCGTGGACCGACTACGAGAGAGACGGCGTTCCGGAGATATCCGCTCGCTGTCGCGTCCACGTGGGCGAGCTCGAGGGCGACGCACCGGATGTCGCCACCGTCGGCGATCCCGAGAACGTTGTCGAAGACGTCGAAGCCTACGCGGACGCCGGAACGACGCACTTCATCGTCGGGACGATGACGGACTCGCTGGACGAAGAGATCGAACAGATTCACCGTATCGGCGACGAGATACTCCCAGCGTTCGAGTAACCGAGATCTTCCCCGTCTTCAGTCGAACTATTTTGCGTGGAATCCGCCGTCGACGCGGAGACCGACGCCGTTCACGTACGAGGCCATGTCGCTTGCGAGGAAGAGAGCCGCCTCGGCAATTTCCTCGACCTCTGCGAACCGCTTCTGCGGGATCTCTTCGGTGGGCGGTCCGTGTTCGGGTTCGTCTCGGTCCCCGGAATCAGCGTCTTCTCGCATGGGATTTCGGACGTACCCCGGATGAATCGAGTTCACGCGGACGCCCTCGCCCGCATAGCCGACAGCCGCGTTCTTCGTCAGGACCGTCACGCCGCCCTTCGCGGCGTGATACGCCGCGCTGACCCCGGTTCCGCCTCGAAGTCCCCATATCGAGGAGATGTTCACGACGCTCCCGCCGCCGGTGGCGGTCATCAGGGGGATGCCGTGTTTCATGCCGAGCCAGACGCCTTGGAGGTCCACGTTGAGGACCTGCTGCCACCCCTCGACTGTCTCGTCGGTCACTGACTCGGAACGGATGATACCGGCGTTGTTCACGAGGATGTCAAGTCTGCCGTACTCGTCCTCGACCGTTCGCAGCAGCGATTCCCAGCCGGCCTCAGCCGAAACGTCCTGCGGGACGAACCGGGCATTCCCGCCGGTCGCTTTGATGCCCTCGGCGACCGCTTCGCCGTTCTCCTCGTCGACGTCCGTCAGGACGACCGACGCTCCGTGGTCTGCAAATAGTTCCGCCTCAGCGCGTCCCATCCCGCGGCCGCCACCGGTCACGACTGCGACCCGATCGCTCAACAGTTCCATCGTGGTCGAAACCCTCGCCGAGCGAACAAAAAGATTCCTGTGCGGCTAGCCCGCGGCCGGTGTCGCGGGGGGGTGAGCGGGCTACAGATGCGTCTCGAAGAAGTTGGTGACCCGCCCGAGAGCGTCCCGCCACGTTGCGGGACGCTCGAACATGTGTTCCTCGTCGGGGTAGTAGACGGGGTCGAACTCCACGCCCGCCTCAACGCACTCGGTCGTGAGGTGTTCCAGTTCGCCGACGGTGACGTTCTTGTCGGACGACCCGTGGAGGGCGAGCAACGGCGTCTCCATCTCGTCGACGTACGTGTTCGGCGACCCGACCCGGTACCGTTCCTGAACGATCGGGTCGTCGCTGTCGGGCGCGCCGCCGAACCGGTTGTGGAACCACGAGGCTTCGGACGGTCCCCAGTGGGTCGGACCGAGATCGACGGCCCACTCCTCCCAGGTGCGCCAGTCCCAGATACCGGCGACGTTCACCGCGCAGTCGTAGGCGTCTGTCTTCGTCGCGAGGATATTCGCGAGGAACCCGCCGTAGCTTCGTCCCCACATCCCGACAGTGTCTCCGGTCTCCGGACGCTCGCGGAGGTACGACGCGGCAGCCACGCAGTCCTCAACTTCGACGACCCCGACGTTTCGATGGATGGCCTGCTCGAAGTCGTCGCCGTAGCCGATACCGCTCCGGAAGTTCAGTTCCAGAACGGCGTATCCTTCGCTCACGAAGTACTGGTCGAACAGGTGGAAGTAACCGTACGTCCGGCCGTGGTGGAACCCGCGTCGCATCTGCGCGATGGGCCCCCCGTGACAGAGGACCACCGACGGCACGTCGTCGCCTGGTTCGGTCTCCGGCGGCAAGTAGAGGTAGCCGTAGACGGTCGCGCCGTCCTCGGACTCGAACGTGACCGGTTCCGGTTCGGGAAGGGCGTCGAACAGTTCCGGATCCGGGTGACTTGCGGTCACCCGTCGCATGCCCCCGGTCTCGACGTCGGCGACGTGAACGTCCGTCGGAGTGAACCGACCGGATCGGTGGCACGCGATTCGGTCGCCGTCCGGCGCCCAGTCGGGGTAGACCGCGTTGCCCTCAACGTCGTCGAATCGCGTCCGCGAGACGACCGACCCGCCGTCGAGGGTCGCGACTTCGAGGTGACGTTCCCCGGCGTCGACTTCGTTCGTCACGTACGCGAGTCGGTCGCCGTCCGGGTCCCACGCGGGGCGGTCGTCGGCGTCGCCTCGCGCCTCGAACTCGCCTGCGGTCACCTGACAGACCCCCCTCCCCTCCAGCCCCGGTCGGTCGCTCTCGGCGGTCTCTCGTCTGTCGTCCACGTCGACGGCGTAGACGTGGCGGTAGCCCGTCCGCGCGGAGACGACCGCGAGTCGCCCGGACTCGTGACCGACAGGGGTGTGCGGCAGGAGCAATCCGTCGACGGACTCGGAGGCGATGGCGACGCCGAGACCGTCGTCCTCGCCGAGTCGAACCGACCGGTAGACTCGTTCGGACCCGTCGATCGAGTCCTCTGCGTACACGAGGTGTTTCGCCCCGACCCACCGAAATCCCCGCGGAGACAGTCGTCTGCTGGCGCCGGCGTCGCCTCCCAGACGAGTTCGTCGTCGGTGACATCGTAGACGGCGACGCCGAGCGTCTCTCGATCCGTCTCGACGACAACGCCGAGGTGGCGACCGTCCGGACTCCACGAAAGCGGAGTCGGCCCGAAGAGGTCGGCGGGGGCGAAGTCCTCGCCGGCGTCGAGAGCACGGATCGGGCCGTCGACGTTGTGTATCCAGACGGTTCGGTCGCGGACGTACGCGACGCGGTCACCGTCGGGGTGCCAGACTGGGACGCCGTGGTCGTCCGGCGCACCGGAGAACCGTTCTATCTCCCCGCTGGCGGCGTCCAAGAGGTGGAGGTCGCCTTCCGAGAGGATGAGGCTTGGTCCGGTTCGTTCGGCTGCCACGCGAACGCGGAGACAGGTCGGTCGACGTGAGTCTCCGGAGCGAACGTCCCGTCGCGGAGCGAGACGTTCGTCGACGCCACGTCACCGACGCCCTGCGCCGCGAACGTCGTCTCACCGTCGGCGAATCGAAGGAACCCGATTCGACTCCCGTCGGCGTTCCATTCGATGTCGCTGAGCGTGACGAGATTCAGCGTATCGTCTATCGAGAGGTCCAGAGTTGACACGATGAACTCTGCTCCGTGAGAGTTGAAAAAGATTGGTACGCCAGCAGAGCCAGCCTACTGTTCGAGCGAGACGTTGTTGTAGGGGGTGACGAGGCGGGGGTTCTGGCCCGGAATCGGGTGGACGCCGAAGTCCTTGACCGAGTTCTTCGCCGCCCAGATCTCCTTGAGATTCCACCCCGGTATCTGGACGCGCTGTTCGATTATTTCCTTCTGGATCTCGATGTACAGTTCGCGGCGTCGCTCCCGAGAAGTGGACCGGCGTGACTCCTCGATCATCTCCATCACGTCGTCGTCGCTCCAGAAGTGACCGTGGTTCGTCCCCGCTCCGGACTCGTGGTACATCCCGTACATTTGGTAGTCGGGGTCCGGCGACACTGACCACCCCAGCGCGTACATCTGGTAGTCCTCCTTCTCGCCGGAGGCAAACTTCTCGAGGAAGGTGCCCCAGTCGAGTCGCTGGACTTCGGCCTTGTAGCCCGCCTCCTTGATGCCGTTTGCGACTGAGATACAGAGGTTCTCTCTGACGTTGTCCGGAGGACTGAGTATCGTACACTTCCAGTTGTCGGGGACGCCGGCCTCCTCGAACAGCGACTTGGCCTTGTCGATGTCCTTGCCGACGGCCATGCTCTGGAACTCGTCGATGGGCATGTCCCACGCCTTCGCCGTCGGGATCGGAATCGGCTGGTACTGCCGCACCCCCGCCGGTTCCACGAACTTCGAGACGAACTGGTCCATACTGAACGCGTTATCGATGGCCTCGCGCACCTTCGGCTTCGTCGTCTCACCCTCCTTCATGTTGAACGTGAGGTATCGGTAGCTCAGCGCAGGCGTCTGGTGAATCTCGGCATCGCTGATACCCTTCACCGACGAGTAGAGGCGCGGCGGGACGCCCTGCATCAGTTGCGTGTCGCCAGACTTGAACTTCGTCAGGCGCGTCGTCGGCTCCTTGATGGGGACGTACTCGACCCGGTCGATGTTCGGCTCCCGTTCTCCCCAGTAGTCATCCCACTTCTCGAGGTACGTGTACTCGTTCTCCTTCCAGTCGACGAACTTGAAGGGGCCGGACCCAACCGGTGACTTGAGCTCGAACGCCTGCGGGTCGGATTCACGGACCGACTTCGGCACGATTCCCATCTGGGCGAGACCGTCCACGAACGCGCCGGACGGATACTTGAGGTCGAACTGGACGGTTCGCTCGTCGACTGCCTCGATGGTGTCGACCATACTGTACGTGGTTGCCATCCGCGTCTCCTCCTCGATCGGTTGTCGGAAGGAGTAGGCGACATCTTCGGCGGTGACTGGGTCGCCGTTGTGGAACGTCGCGTCGTCGACGATTTCGACGATCCACCGCTTCCCGTCCTTCTCCGTGTCAGGCATCCCGGTGACGAGGTCACCCTCCACGATGTCGGTCTTCTCGCCGTAGGTGTAGAGGTTGCTGTAGAAACGCTCGCCGACGATGCTCGCCGGACCGCCGAGCTGAAGTATCGGGTCCCACCCAGCCGGACTCTTCACTTGAGCGACGCGAAGCACGCTCTCGGTGTCGTCACTACCCGTTTGGGTGTCGGCCGATCCGCTCGAGGTGCCGGTGTCCTCCGTCTCGTCTCCCGCGCCGTCGGTGGTGCTCGTCCCGCCACCGCCCGAACACCCGGCGAGTCCGACGAGAGACGCTGCTCCTGCAGACTGGAGGAGTCGCCGTCGCGAGACCGAACGCTGCCGTCTCGAATCGATATAATCCCACATCTCGGTGAGAACTGACAACTACACGCATATAATTGTTGTTATCTTTCGTTCATGTCGCTTCGATCAGTCGTCGTACGTGAGAATCCGCCCCGTCGGCTCCGGTCTGACGCCGCTTCAGCGAAAGGATCTGCGGGTCCGACGTCGAGAAGAGGAGACCGAGGATGCGGCTCACCGTCGGCGGTGAAGAGGATAGGAGCGGTCGGCGCCCGATGTCGACTCGAATCGAGGGGTATTGGACTCAAAAAGTTGATATAGGGAAAGGGCGTGTTATCATTTGCCTCCGTGAAACGAGGATGTTGAGCCACCTGTGCCCGGAATCAGCAACTCCCGTGCCTACAGCGGCGTACCCCAGTCCATACGCCGGCAGATTCCGTGGCTCACAGCGAAACGGACGCACCACCGCACGCAAACCGGCCGCTCCACGCCTGACATGGGTCGTGGACTCACCCACGAGCAAGGGCGTCGCACCGACGCCCTGCCCGTAGGACTGGAACGACAGAACGCCATCCGACGATGGCCGATTCGCCATCACGAGGGACTCTCGGGTGGCCTACCTTTCTTCCTCCGTGAGGAAACACGGCCGCCGGTAGTCCGGGAAACCCCGCGAAGACGGACTACGGGGGAGAAGCGACGCAGTTCAGTCCGACGCGGGGGTGAACTTGAACCCGTAGCGGACGACTCCCTCCTCTTCGTATATTCGCCGGATATCGCCCGACACGGGCATCCCAATCTCCACGTCGTCCGGGTCGACATCGGTTACTTGTGCGGTGATACGGGGACCCTCGTCGAGTTCGACGATGGCGACGACGTACCGTCCCTCAGCGCTGGTCTGCGCGGTGAACTCCGGCGGCGCACCGCCCTTGCCGATGACCGTATACGAGTACACGACACCCTTTCCCGCGAGTTGCGTCGTCTCGAGCCCGTCATTCTGGCAGCCCGGACACGCCGCCTTTGGCGGGAACGCAATTGTCCCACAGTTAGTGCACTGTTCGCCCTCGAACGCCAGCCGTTGGCCGATCGACCGCTCGTAGATCGGTATCGGTACATGTGCACCCATCACTCGCTCACCTCCCAGTATCGCACGTAGTCAGTGAAGCTGAGCTCCTCCGTGGATTCGAGGGCCGCTTCGACGCCGACCTCGGTCTCTGCGCCGACTGCAGTCGTCTCGAAGACATGGGCGCTGGCGCCGTGACCGTACCCGTACCCCGCGACGAGAACCGTCTCGCCGGCGTCTGCAGCGTCGAGCGACGCGGCGAGACCGATGAGTGGCGTCGCGGCGCCCACGAAGCCGAGTCGCTTGACCACGAACCCCGCACCCATCTGGTCGCCGTCGAATCCGAGCCGGTGCCCGGCGCGCCACGACATCTTCACGTCGTCTTGCGGCAGTACCACGTGATCGACGTCATCGACTCCGAGCCCGGCGTCGTCGAGCGCTCCCGTCACGACCTCGGAGAGGGCTTCGAAAACCCCTTGGGAGGTGTACGCGCCGAGTCCGAGGTCAGTCACGCCCTCTTCGGACAGAAACTTCGCTGGCAGATGGGCGCCGACGTAGTGAGCGCTCCCGGCCGCGGTCGCAACTGGGTCCTCGCCGCCGACGGCGAAGGCGGCGGCTCCGGCCCCGAGGCCGTGGTTTGCGTCGTCTCCGAACGGTGCGTGCGGAGCATCCGACGCCACTGCGAGGCTCGAGCCGAATCGGAGCGCAGCGTCGAGTGCTTCGACGCCCGCCTTCCAAGAGGTGCCGAATTCGAGCGTTCGGCACTGGCCGTCCAGTCCTACCGCCCGGGCGAGTGGGCCGCTCGTGAGCGTCCCGTCCTGCGGATGAGACGTCGTCGCGACGGCGAGCGTCCCCACGTCGGCGACCTCGATATCGTCTGCAGCGCCAATGGCCAGCGTCACGGCGTCTTCGTCGTACGCGGGGACGGCTTTCCTGTCTATTCTGGCGGCGAACCGCCCGTAGGCCTCCTCATACGCCTCGGCTGTATCGTGATATTGAGGAACACGAATCCCGTACCCCGTGATACCTCGCGTCATCGCGCCACCTCGTACACGAACACCGTCGCTGCGCCGCCGGATCCTCCGACGTTGTGCGAGAGTGCGACGTCTCCATCGGCCTGTCTCTCGTCTGCCTCGCCCCGCAACTGCTCGAACAGTTCGACCACCTGCCCGACGCCCGTCGCGCCGAGGGGGTGACCTTTCGCCTTCAGCCCACCGCTCGTGTTCACGGGGAGGTCCCCGTCGCGGTCTGTGGCGCCCTCGTCGACGAGTCGCCACCCCTCGCCGCTGTCTGCGAACCCGAGGTCCTCGTACGCGAGGAGTTCAGCGATGGTGAAGCAATCGTGGACCTCGGCGAGGTCGACGTCCGATGGGCTCACTCCGGCCCGTTCGTACGCGGCGTCTGCGGCCTCCCTGACGGCCGGCAGCGAGACGATGGTCTCCCGGTCGTGCAGCGCGAGGTAGTCGCTCCCGCCGCCGAACCCGGTGACGTACACCGGGTCGTCGGTGTAGCGAGTGGCCTCGTCAGCGGGGACCACGAGGGCGCACGCCGCCCCGTCCGTCGTCGGACAGGCGTCGTAGAGGTTCAGCGGGTCCGCGATTTCGGGTGCACCCGCCGCCTTCTCCAGAGACACCTCGCGCTGGAACTGCGCTTTGGGGTTCAGCGCGCCGTTTTCGTGGTTCTTTACCGCGACCTTCGAGAGGTGTTCGTGCTCGGCGTCGGTCTCGGCGAGGTAGCGCTGGGCGATGATGGCGTACACGCCGGCGAACGTCGTGCCCGCGAGTCGCTCGTACTCAGTGTCGCCGCTGACGCCCAGCCAGTACTTCGAACGGTCGCCGCTGAGGTCGAGCATCTTCTCCACCCCGCCCGCCAGGACTGCGTCGTGAACGCCCGACCCGACTGCCTGCACCGCGTTCAGCAGCGCGAATCCCCCGGAGGCACACGCGTTCTCGACGCGCTGGACCGGGACCCCCGTCAGTCCGATGTGCGAGGTGACTGACGCGCCCGTGATACCGAGCTGATAGCCGCCGACGCCCAGACTCCCCACGTGGGCCGCGTCGACCTCGTCGGGGTCGTACGCTCGGTCGACCGATTCGACCATCGCGTCGTACGCCGTCGCGAACAGTTCCTTGATACTCTGTCGGGGATGTGCGCCGTAGGGCGTCTGACCCGCGCCGACGATGGCGACGTCGCGCACTACTCGTCGCCTCCCGTGTAGATCCCGTCTGGGTCCAGTTCCTCTCGGATGAGCCGTATCTCGTCCGCCTCGGGCGTCGGCGTCTCCGTCACGTCGTCGGCGAAGGCGAGGTCCCATCCTGTCGCCTCCTGCACCGCTTCGCGCGTCACGCCCGGGTGAATGGTCTCGACGTACATCTCGCCCGCGTCGTCGAACTTCATCACCGCCATATCCGTGATAACCGCCTCTGGGCCGCCGCGCAGGCCGCGTTCGTCGCGGCCCTTGCGGCCGCCGACGTAGCCAGGCGAGGTGACGAAGTCGACCTCCTCGGGGAACCGCCTACGCTGGTGGGGAGCGATGATGAGCGTTCGCCGGGCGTTGCTGGCTATCTCACAGGCGC
Organism: Halogeometricum sp. CBA1124; assembly: GCF_009741955.1. Lineage (NCBI taxonomy): Archaea > Methanobacteriati > Methanobacteriota > Halobacteria > Halobacteriales > Haloferacaceae > Halogeometricum > Halogeometricum sp. CBA1124. Next base: position 33,972 of record NZ_WPCD01000004.1, read on the forward strand.
CACCGCTCCCGGGGAGTCGGACCTTCGGGTCGTCGTAATCCCCGATGACCGTCGAGTTGATGTTCCCCCAGCGGTCGATCTGTGCACCGCCGAGGAAACCCACGTCGATGCGACCTGCCTGGAGGTAGCGACCGAACCCGTCGTACATCGTGACGATACTCCGCGCGCCCGTCGCGAGCACCGGATCCCCGATGGAGAGCGGAAGCGCGTCCGGGTCCGAGTCGACCGTCCCCGACTCGTACACCATCTCGAGATCCGGCGCGTGCGTCTGTTTCGCGAGGTTACACGCGAGATTCGGCACTCCCACACCCACGAGGACGGTGTCGTCGTTCCCCAATTCCAGTGCTGCTCGGGTTATCATCAGCTCCGTGTCGGTGTAATAGAGGTCGCTCATGCGTATCGCCCCACGTCGATCGGTTCGGCGTAATCGCGGGTCGGTTCGAGATCGAGCAACCGGTCGACCCCTAGTTTCTCGACGTACTCGCGTCTGTTATCGACTCCGTGGACCCACTCTGACAGCCACTCGAGCGTGGACTCGTGAGTCTCGGAGACGTCGTTCCAGTCGATGTACGCCTCGTTGTCGCGGCCGTAGTAGCCCTGCGTGTACGATGGGTGCGACCCGTACGGCTCTTCGACCACGTAATCGACGATCGTACCCGGAATCTCGGTCCGATTCGGGTCGCTCCGAAGCGTCTCCGTGTCGACGACCTCCTCGACTGAGAGGACGACGGTCTCGGCCGCGAAAGCGGCATCAACGACGTCGCCCGTGATGCCCCACAAGTGAGCGTCGCCCTCTGGACTCGCTCGCTGCGCCCGTACGATAGCGACATCGGGTCGAAGCGGCGGAACGACGGCCACCTCGTCGTCCGGTTCGTACGGGTTCGCGACGGTCCGGATGCGTTCGTTGTGCTCCGGGAGGCTCGATCCGAGAAAGGTCCGGACCGGGACGAACGGCATGTCTCGAGCGCCTGCGAAGAGACGTGATACGAGACCGAAGTGCGAGTACTCGTCGATATCGATTTCGTTCGGGACGCCGTCCTCGACCGCCCGGCGGAAGGCCCGGAGGCTTCCGACCCCGGGGTTGCCCGCCCAGGAGAAGGTCACCGCAGAAGCACATCCCGCAGCGATCATCTGGTCGAGCACGAGGTCCGGCGTCGCGCGGATGAGATGCAGGTCCTCGTAGCCCTGCCGAATCATCTCGTGACCGGAAGCAAAGGGTATCAGGTGCGTGAACCCGCCGAGATAAACGCTGTCCCCGTCGTCGACGGCCTCGGCGATGGCCGTATTCGTATCTGTCTCTTTCGTCATCGGTAGCTACGTTGAGGGTGAGTCTATTTTATCTTTTCACCAGGGGCACGAGGACCGCCGCGCCGTCGAACTCCCCGGCCCTGCTGGCACCCGAGAGGTCACTGGAACCTGACGCCGAGGTCGTGCATCCCGTCGTTGTTGACGGCGATATTGATGAGAAGCGGCGTGATACCCTCGATTTCGCGCGCGTCGCGAGTGGTCCGGCGTCCAAGGCGCGGATGCCGGTTATCTGTTCAGCCAGTTCGGAGACGGTCTCCGCGGCCGAAGAGTCGTCTGCGACGACCAGTGTATCGACCTCGAGCGCCGCGTCGAGATTGGCTAAGCGACCGGCGGCGATGTTGTGAAAAGCGCCGACGACGGAGACGCGGTCCGGTGCAGCCGTGGCGGCCGCGAGAGTCGTACTGTCCTCTCTTTCGGCGGCATTGAGGTGAAAGCCGTCGCCGTCGCGCGACATCGAGACAGCGGGCACGACGACGATACACCCCTCCGCCAGCCGCTCCGAGACGGCATCGAGCGTCTCTGTCAGGTGAGCGGCTGGCACCGAAAAGACGGCCACGTCGGCACCCTCGACCGCCGCATCGTTCGACGCCCCCGAAACGGCGGCCTCAGCGCTGCGTTCCTCAATTCGATCTCGATACTCGGCGGCGCGTCGACGCGCTTTCTTCGAGTCGCGCGACCCGACGACGAGTTCGTGATCGGTCTCAAGGCCCCACCTGAGCGCAAGTCCTTCGCCGATATCCCCAGTCCCGCCTACAATTGCGATTCGCATAATTGTGAGTACGCCGATACGCTAATGAAGATACCGAAGTCGGTAACGAGAGGGGCGTTTCGAGCGCGTTACTGGAGCGACGCGCCGCCGTCGATGCGGAGCGTCTCGCCCGTGACGTACGACGCGTCACGGAGGTAGGCGGCGGCGTCGGCTATCTCGTCGACGTCGCCGTACCGTCCCAGCGGAATGGACGCCTTGTTCTCCGCCATTTTCGACTGATCCGTCATATCGGTCTCGACGTGCCCCGGTGCGATCGCGTTCACGCGAACGTCGGGCGCAAAATCGAGTGCCAGGCTCCCGGTCAGTCCGAGGAGTGCCGCCTTCGACGACACGTAGTGGGGTTCGTTCGGGTACCCCCTGAGCGCGAGAAACGTCGAGAGATTCGTGATCGAGGGAGAGGGTTCGTTCGATTCGACGAGATGTGGGACGGCGCGTCGGCTCACGGAGAACGCGCTGTTGACGTTCGTGTCCATCACGCGGTCGAATTCGGCCTGACTAAGTTCCAGCGGCGGACAAGACTCCTCGATTCCCGCGTTGTTGACGACGTGGTCGACACCGCCGAAGGCGTCTACCGTCTCGTCGACGAGCCGTTCTACGGCGTCGGCGTCCGAGACATCCGCTTGGACGACGAGCGCCTCGACGCCGCTCGTCTCGCGTATCTCCGTTGCCGTTCGTTCGGCCGCCTCCTCATTTTGGAGGTAGTTGACGACGATGTCGTATCCGTCGACGGCGAACCGCTTTGCGATTGCGCTTCCGATACCTCGAGACGACCCGGTGATGATTGCCGTGGGCATGTCTTGTCGCTATCGTGCGTTGGTGATAAATCTATGTAGAGGGGTCTGACGGGGCAGTCGGTCGTCGTTCTTCAGCGACCGCCGTGGAGAACGCCGCCGTCGACCAGTAGGCTCTCGCCCGTCACGTAGTCGGCGAGGTCGCTCGAGAGGTAGACCGCCGCGTTGGCGATGTCTTCAGGCATTCCGAACCGACCGAGGGGGATGTCCTCCTGTTGCTTCTCGCCCTTCTCCGTACCGATGATCTCGATGTCTTCGGTCACCATCTGCGTCTCTGTCGTTCCGGGGTGGATCGCGTTGACGCGGATGCTCGGACCGAGTTCCGCGGCGAGGGCGTACGTGAGCAGACGGACCGCTCCCTTAGACGCGCAGTAGAGACTGTTCTCCGCGCCGCCGACGATTCCGGCGGTACTGGAGATGTTCACGATGCTACCACCCTTGCCTTCGAGCATCTTCTCGGCCGCGGCCTTACAGCCCAGGAATACGCCCTTGGCGTTGACGTCCATCACCGCGTCGTACTCGTCCACGCTGAGGTCGGTGATGTGCCCCATTTTCAGGATGCCTGCGTTGTTCACCATCACGTCGATGCCGCCGAACGCATCCGCGGCGTTGACCGCCTCGCGGACGTCCGATAGGTCCGTCACGTCGCAGCGGACAAAGACCGCGTCGCGGTCCGTCGTCTCGGTGATTAGTTCATGCGTGGGCTGCCCGGACTCTCTGGGTTCTTCGCGTACATCTGTGACAACGACGTCCGCGCCGTGTTCGGCGAACGTCAACGCGATTTCTCGGCCGTTTCCGCTCGCTGCGCCGGTTACTACTGCTGTCATGCCACTCAACAGCTCGGACATATGCGTACGTATTCCGACGCGCACATGATTGTTTCGATGGCCTCGCGGCGTGACACGGCCGTTCTCGGTCTTGTGTTTTACTATAACGAACAGAGAATAGATAATAAGAAACATAATTCAGGGGTGCAAAGTGCCTGAAGTATTGGTCTCGGGGTTTGAGAGGGCAATATTCTCGTCCCTAGTTCATCACGCGCTGAGTGAAGTAGAGCGAATAGTCGAGCTAGATTATTTCTTAATAACGAACGGGGCGTGAGAACGAAGGCCGCCACCGGTAGAACCGACCGATCCTGCCGCGAAGACCTACAGTCCTCTGAATCGCGTCTTCGAGTGTAACTCTCGACCAAAGCAGAGAACAATCACGGAGTCTTTACTTTACGATCATAGGACTGTAAATGTAACAAGTACAAGACCGTTATTCGGCCGAGTGACTGAGTGGCCAACTACCCCAGAGACGAGAGAGGATGGGGCGTTGACGCCCCATCGAGATGCCGTTCAGGAGAGTGCATGCCTTACCAGAATCGCTTCCATTACATATTTAGGATCGTAATCAACATCAGTTTCCCTGGGGTTCGCTTGAGCGTCTCACAGGCGAGTCTCCCTTAACGCGAGAAGCGCGGTCGTGAGCGACAGACCGGCCGGGTTCCCTCACACCCTCTCAAACTAGAGTTTCGACGTGCCATCTAAACTGTTCGCTATCGGGAAACGAATGTATATGTTATATTTTCGTGTCATATCCAAGAGATGCAGATAGAGGCCCGCTTTGACCCCGTAGAAGCCGGTTTCTGCCTCTCGAACGACCGGGAACCCGCGTACCATCATCTCGAAGCAAGGAACGTCAGAGGATGTCGAAAGAAGCGTTCCGTACGGGCGTCGTCGTACTCCGTTTCACGCACCGCTCACGCGGTCAGTCGACGTAACTCCGTCTGCGGTTCGATGAACCACTCGGCGCCATCTTCTGTTACGACAGCCATATCTTCCTGGCCGAGGTAGCCGTATTCGGTTTCGACACCGAGTTCGAGCGTGTATATCTCCCCCTCTCGGACGACGCCTTTCGGAGAGTCGCCGTACCGGTCCCAGAGCGGTCCCAGCAGCGTTCCGCCATCGTGGGCGTTCCGCCCGACGTTATGCCCTACGGCGTGCGAGTACGCGGGCCAGTTCCTGTCGGTGATCTCCGTCCGAGCGGCCTCGTCCACTTCGTGCCCCACGGCACCCGGTTCAAGGGCCTCGAAGGCCGCGTCTATCGCCGCCCGAACGTCCTCGAAGGCCGCCTGCAGGTCGTCGGGGATCGGCTCGCCGGACTCGGTCGGGTAGTAGTACAGTCGCTGGATGTCCGTCGTGTACCCTTGGTACTTGACGCCGAAGTCGATGTGTAGGACCTGTCCGGGTCTGAGCGTGATGTTGCCCGCCATAGTGTGGCCCATCTCCGAATCGGCACCCGCGTGAACCGTCGGACAGTAGTCCCACGACCAGGCGCTTCCGAGGTCCTGTTCGCGCATCCGGTTGTGAACGTAGTCGGCGACGTCTGCCTCGGTCCAATCAGGTTCCCACTTCTCCGTCACCTCATCGAGCAGACTCGTGGTGAGTTCCCCCGCTCGGACCATCCGCTTGCGTTCGACGGACGATTTGTCGCTTCGGAGACGAGTGACGACTTCGTCCGCGCTGACCAACCGGTCCTCGTAGCCAGTTCCTTCGATGAGTCCCTCCAGACGGCGGTACATTCCGTGGGTGAGACCATCGGCAATCGTGTTGTCCTCGGCGTAGTTGACGGCGATCTCATTGGGGTCGATCTCTTTGAGCAAATCGACGAAAGCGTCCTCCAGGGAGGTGTCGTAGGGATAGACGTCGTAGACGCCGAGTGAGTTTACGTTCGGTGCGTCGTGACTGCCGATAATCGTTGCCTTCTGCCCTTCCTTGGTGATCAACACCATCGTCGGCCAGACGACGTCGAAGCCCAGAAGCAGTGGGAGGCAGGGTTCGTCAATCTCGGTCGTCTCACGGCAGTACGTCAGCCAGAGATCTGTGTCGGTCTCCTGTAACACGTCGACGGTTTGTCTGACTTTCTCTCTAACGAGTTCACGATCTGGCATCGTACACAGGTATCGCAGCCACTAGCTATAAAATTGTTAGCATCGAGTACGTCGACCGCCAACCGGTTCGCGTCCAGTAGGAAGATTAAAAAGATGCAACTCAAATACTAATTGAAGTCATGAGAAGTAATAGCACCTCATACTGGGAGTCGAACAGCATCCCACGTCGGCGTGTCTTGCAGTCGCTCGGGGCGGGGGCGACCGTCGTCGTGGCAGGTTGCTCGGGAGACGGGGGGCAGACTACGAATACGACCGCTTCAGACGGCGGAGCGACCCCGAACGAGGACGGCAGAGAAACGTCGCAGACTTCGACAGACGAACCGCAGTCGCAAGAGGGCGGGACGCTGCGAGTGTTGCAGAGCAACTCCCCGCCGGACTTCGACCCCGTGAAGGGCCTCGGAATCTCCTCGGCCATCATCGGAGAGAAAGCGTTCAGCACGCTCTACAACTACGACTCCGAGTTGAATCTCGTCTCCGATCAACTGACGACGGGGATGCCCGATACGGAGAACGACGGGAAGCGGTGGATCGTCGAAATCGTCGACGGCGCGACGTTCCACAACGGTGACCCCGTCACCGCCGAGGACGTCGTCTACTCGTTCACCGCTCCGAGAGAGGAGGGGTCGTGGGTGGCTTCGACCTGGAGTATGGTGGACACGGTCGAAGCCGTGGACGAGACGACAGTCCAGTTCGACCTCCAGTTCTCCTACGGAGCGTTCGGTCACGCGCTGGCGGCGATGCAGATAGTCCCCAAAGCGGTCCGCGAGCGCGACACAGAGAAGTTCGCGGTCGAACAACCCATCGGATCGGGTCCGTTCCGCATCACCAAGTTCAACGAAGGCGAGATAACCCGTCTCGAACGCTGGGACGATTATTGGGGCGACCGCACACCGAACTTGGACGTCGTCGAGTTCGTCCCCGTCAAAGAGTCGACGACGCGCGTCACGGAGTTCAAGACCACCGAGGCCGGCCTGATGAAGGACGTGCCCACGAAACTGTACGATACCGTCCAGAATATCTCCGATGGCACTATCCAGTCTGCGCAGGCGCTCAACTACGGCTTCGTCTCGTTCAATCTGAAGGCGGGAGAGACGACGAAGCCCGAGGTTCGCGAGGCAATCGACCACTGCGTCGACCTGAGCCAGGTCGCCGAGAAATTCTGGAAACCCGTAGGCGTCCGTCAGTATCAGCCGATGCCGACCGCGCTGGCGAAGTCCTGGGATATGCCGCTCGACGAGTTCGAGAGCATGGCGGTGGGTAAAGATATCGACAAGGCGAAATCGCTGTTCGAGGAGGCTAACGTCCCCGACGACTGGACCTGCCGGATGATCTACGAACCGCTGGAGCCCATCAAACAGATGATGGTCTCCATCGCGAACGGTATCAAAGAGGCGGGGTACGACGCGGAAGTGGTGACACTCGACCGCGGGACGTTCCTCGAACGGTTCACCACGGGCGACCCGAACGACTACAACATCTACTCCCTCGACTGGGGCCTCTCTCCGAACCCCGACTACCAGATATACAACATGTACCACGAGTCCGGTGCGGGTGCGAACCAGGGACACTACTGGTCGGACGACGAGGCGATGGAGATGATCGAACAGGCGAGGCGGTCGACGGACCGCGACGAGCGTCGTCAGTTGTACGCCGACATCCAGCGGATGGTCATCGAACAACGCGTCCAGATGCCGGCGTACTCGATGAAATCCGTCTGGGGGGTGAAGGACTTCGTCAAGGACTTCGCCGTCTCGCCCCTGACCGACAAGAACCCCCGACTGCTCACGGAGTCGAACAACGTCTACGTCGAGACGGACGGGTGAGCGGCGTCAGAGCACCTACCCGTCGCTCGATTCGGTTTCGAGGAACGCCGTGAGGAGGTCGACCGTCGCTCCGTTGACCGGTGTGACGAGTGAAGCACGGTTTCGAGCCGATGCCCGAACCGACACTTATTGGTCGCTCGTACCCTCATTCACACCCACTATGAGTTCCGACCCAAACCCGAGACGCGCCGACACGGGTCTCGAAGAGAGCAACGACTTTCTCGGGGAGGCCGTGCGGCGGTTCGTCCCACAACCCCTCGCCAGGGCCGCGCTGACGGTCGATCTCACGACCGACTACGACCGGTACGTCCAGGGGACCTCGGTCGACTGTCGCGTCGAATTCCGCAATAGGCTCCCGGTCCCCGTCGGAGTCAGGACGGCGGGCCTACTCCTCTGGGACTGGGAGGTCGACGGACGAACGCCGACGCACGACGAACCCCGCGTCTTCCCCGACTCGCAGGGCGTGTTCGAGTTCAAGGGCGGCGAGCGGAAAGTCGTCGAGTTCAGCTGGGACGGACGACTGAAGGACGGCGACACGTGGTCACTCGCGCCCGTCGGGAGTTACGAACTCACCGTGTTCGTCGCCACCGGGAACCGACGACCGAGTGCGCGAGCGACGATAGAGATAGTAGACCGGGAGGCGTAGCAGTCAGTCGGAACTCGATGTCTCGGATGCCGCGTCTGCGACGCCGTTCTTGTGGAGGTGACACGCGGCGAAGTGTCGGCTGTCGCCGTGTGCAGCGTCTATCTCGTACGCGGGGACTTCGCGGGCGCAGATGCTCTTCTGAGCGAACTGTTCGTCGAGAAGTTGCTCTGCGGCCACCCAGTCGTCTTCGACGACGTAGTCGACCGCTCTCGAAACGTGGTCGCCGGCGGCGCCGTCCGGGACGCCGTCGGTGAAGAACTGCTCTTCGACGTCGGCGCGACTGTCGGCGACGAAGCCCTGTCGTTTCACCTCGCGAATGAACTCGCGGGTGGCCGCCCAGGACGTCTCCGTCATGCGGTACTCCTCCGGTGCGATGAGGTCGGGACAGCGAGTCCGGAACCGGCACCCCGACGGCGGGTCGATCGGGTTTGGAACGTCTCCCTCCAGAACCGCCCGCTGCCCCCTCACCTCGGGGTCCGGGACGGGAATGGATTCGAGGAGCGCCCGCGTGTACGGATGTTGCGGGTTTTTGAACAGCTCCTCGGTATCGGCGAGTTCGACTAGCTGCCCCAGATACATGACGCCGACGCGATCAGAGATGTGACGGATGACGCTCAGGTCGTGGGCGATGAAGAGGTACGTCAGACCGAACTCCTTCTGAAGCCGTTTCATCGTGTTGAGGACCTGGGCCTGGATGGAGACGTCGAGCGCGCTCACCGGCTCGTCACAGACGATGAAGTCGGGATTCACGGCGAGCGCACGCGCGAGGTTCACGCGCTGGCGCTGGCCGCCCGAGAACTCGTGGGGATACCGATTGTAGTGCTGTGGGTCGAGACCGACCCGTTCGAGGAGTTCACGGGCTCGGGACTCCCGTTCGTCGGCAGCGAGTTGCTGGTGAGTCTTCATCGGTTCTTCGACGATGGGACCGACCTTCATCCGTGGGTTGAGCGACGACTGGGGGTCCTGGAAGATCATCTGCATGTCCCGTCGCTTGTCTCTGAGTTCCTCTTTGCCCATCTCCGCGAGGTTCTCTCCTCGGAAGTATATCGCCCCCTCAGTGGGTTCGGTCAGCCGAAGGACGGTGCGGGCGAGCGTCGACTTCCCGCATCCGGACTCGCCGACCAGTCCGAACGTCTCTCCCTTTCTGATGTCGAACGAAACGTTCTCGACGGCCCTGACCCGTTCCTTTCGTGTCTGTATCGGGAAGCCGTCGTGCTCGTCGTCGTACGTCAGGCTCAACAGCCCGCCGTCGTTGACGTAGTGCTTCACGACGCCGTCGAGCGAGACGAGCGTTTCGCCGAAGTCCACCTCGTCGGCGTCCGAGAGTTCCACGCCGGGTCGGGCGTCGCTACTCATTGGTCACCTCCTCGGCGGGGTCGGTCTCACCGGTGAGACCAACTCCGAACCCGCCGCCGACGTGTCTCTCGAGTGGCTCGCTCCCCTCGTAGCCGGCGCCGAACACCGACTCGTGTTTGAGGCAGGCGGCACGGTGCCGTCTTGCGCCCTCCTCGGAGACGTTGCGCGCCGCCGGATTGTGTTCGCGACAGACTGCCCGCGCCTCCGGACACCGCGTGTGGAACCGACACCCCGACGGGGGATTGATCGCCTCCGGCATGACGCCGGCGATGGGTTCGAGTTCCTCGACGCGTTCGTCGGGGCGGGGTATCGACCGGAGCAATGCCTCGGTGTACGGGTGTTGGGGATTCTTGAACAGGTCTGAGACGGCCGACTGTTCGACGATCTCTCCGAGGTACATGACGTTCACTCGGTCGCATATCTCCGCGACGACTCCCATGTCGTGCGTCACCCAGATGAAACTCGTGTCGTACCGGTCCTGCAGGTCGGAGACGAGGTCCAGAATCTGGCTCTCGACGGTCACGTCGAGGGCCGTGGTCGGTTCGTCCGCGATGATGAGTTCGGGTTCGCAGGCGAGGGCCATCGCGATCAAGACGCGCTGGCGCATCCCGCCGGAGAACTGGTGCGGATAGTTGTGGAACCGGTTCTCGGGTTTCGGGATGCCCACCTCCCGGAGCATCTCTATCGCTACCTCATTCGCGGCTTTGCTCCCGAGATCTCGGTTGTACTCGATGAACTCCTGCAGTTGCTCTCCGACGGTGAACACGGGGTTCAGCGACTCCATCGGGTCCTGAAAGATGATCGCGATGTCTCGACCTCGCACCTGTTCGCGCATCTCCGTCTCCGACAACATGTCGGGGTGGTGGCGAACCTCGCCGTCGTCCTCTTCCTTGACGCCGAACAGCAGTTGCCCGTTGAACGTGATTCTCCCGCCCACGATGGCGCCGGGGGAGTCGATGAGTCGGAGGATCGACCGGGCGGCGACGCTCTTCCCTGCACCCGACTCTCCGACAATACCGAGGATTTCGCCGCGTTCGACGTTGAAGGAGACACCGTCGACGGCCTGGACGACCCCTTCCTCGGTGAAGAACTGCGTCCTGAGGTTCTCGACCTCGAGAATTGTGTCTGTCATAGTATGTGCGAGTGTGGCTACCACATATCTCCACCACGGACCTTATTAAATATACAGGTACTCGTCGGCGGCGGCGTGTCCGAGAGGGCTATTGAATCGAACGGCCCGAGAGAGACGAAAAGCGGATTCGAAGGAAGCGAGAAGGGAGGAACGCAAAAGAGGGTGGACGAGACGGTGCGTCGCCCGGGGTCAGTTCCGCAGGTTGGGGTCTAGTGCGTCACGGAGGCCGTCGCCGACCAGGTTGAATCCGACGACGGTGACGAGGATAGCCAGTCCCGGCCAGACGCTGAACCACGGGTCGGGGAGCATGAACCCTCTCGACTGGGCGAGCATCTGTCCCCACGACGGCGTCGGCGGTTGCGCACCGAACCCGAGGAACGAGAGGCCGGCGACGGTGAGGATGTTCACGCCGACCTGCAGAGTCGCCTGCACGATTACGGGAGCGAACGAGTTCGGGATGATGTGTCGGGAGAGGATGTTCCTGTCGCGGACGCCGATGGCGCGTGCGGCTTCGACGTACACCTCCTCTCGGACGCTGATGACCCGGGAGCGGATGAGGCGAGCGAACACGGGCACCGTCGCGATACTGACGCCAACCATCGCGAAGGTGAGGTCGCGTCCGAACGCGGCCATGAACGCGATGACGAGGACGAGAAACGGAATGGCGTACAGCGTCTCGACGATGCGCATCAGGACGTCGTCGACCCAGCCACCCCAGTACCCCGCGACAGAACCGATGATAGTACCGAGGGCCATACCGACACCCGTCGAGACGATACCGACGGTCATGGCGATCCGGGACCCGTAGATGAGTCGAATCAGGATGTCTCGACCCCGGTGGTCCGTCCCGAGGGGGTGCGCCCACGTCCCCTTCCCGAACGTGTTCTCGAACCCGGGCGGGGGCAAGAGCGTGGTCGTCGATGCGGGGTCGGTCTCGGGATGGTACAGGAACCGCTCTGCGATAGTGTAGTCGAGGATGGCAGCGTCGACCCAGGCGAACGTCGCCAGCGCCGTCATGAACCCGACTACGTAGAGGCCGATCCGAGCGGTCCGGTCACGTCGAATCTGTTCGAGCGTGTACCGCCATCCGACTCGCGCTTCAATCTGCTCTTGATCGTCTGCTGGTTCGGTTCCACCGCTCGAACCGCTCTCTGGCCGGTCGGTGAGTATCTTCTTCGTGTCGCTGGTTTTCGTACTCATATTAGCTCGCCTCCGAGTCGTAACTCACTCTGGGGTCTACCCACGCGTACGCGAGGTCGGTCAGGATGACCCCGACGACGAACGTGACACCGAAGAATAGTGTCGTCCCCATCACGAGTTGGTAGTCTTGGTTGTTGATTGCCGTGATGATGAGTCGGCCCATACCGTTGATGTTGAAGACCGTCTCGGTGAGCACTGCGCCGCCGAGCGCAGACGTGAGCTGTAGTCCGAGCACGGTGATCACCGGGAGTTGGGCGTTCTTGAACGCATGTTTGCGGACGATCTTCTGCTCGGGGATGCCGTACGCTCGCGCGAGTTCGATGTAGGGTTTTTTTGAGTACCTCTAACATCGAGGAGCGCTCGATTCGCATCACGGCTGCCATGTAGAGCGTCCCGAGCGTGATGGAGGGCATGATCAGGTGGATCGCCGACTTCTGGACCACCTCGAGCTGCGTCGACGCGTTATTCACCGTCGCTGGATCAGCCCACGGCATCACGAGACTGGTCGCCGGGAGGACGTCGAGGTGGAACGCAAAGATGATTATCAGCATGAGGCCGATCCAGAACGATGGGGGTGCTCACGCCGAACAGTGCGACGAGGCGGGAGACGTGGTCGGAGGTTTGGTTCCGTCGTTTCGCCGAGAGCATCCCGAGCGGAATCGCGGTGCCGATGGCGAACGTGAAACTCGACGCCATGAGGAGGAGCGTCACCGGAAGACGCTCCATGATCTTCTGGAGGACCGGCGCTCCGCCGTAGTGGATGCTTCTCCCGAGGTCACCTTGGATCACGCCGAACATGTACGTCAGGTAGCGCTCCCAGAGCGGTCGGTCAAGACCGTATTTCGCCCGGACGGCGTCGACGGCGTCGGCCGGGGCACCGGGCCCGATCAGGATGCGAGCCGGGTCACCGGGAATCGCGTTGATGAGAAAGAACGTAATCGTCGCGATACCGAGGATGACCGGCACGGCTTGGATGAGTCTTCGAACCGCATATTTTACCGTGCTCATAGGCGTATCAATGCTCGGAGGTCGAGTATAAAAATGATTGGGTCACGGTCACGGGTGTCATCCGAAGTTCGTTCCGATGTCGAACGTCTCACCGCCGTGGCGACATCGTCTCGGTGAGCGAGGGAACCCCGACATAGTTTCGGTGCCGACGTATTGGATCGTCGTTCGGCGTCGGTTCCGTCCGTTACGGCTCGTACCGATGGCCGTCCTTGATCATCGGAGCGCCCACCGCGACGACGCGAAGCGGCCGGTCAGCTGACTCGGCGTTGTACGCACGGTGTGGGGAGTTCGGTTCCGCGACGAACACGTCGTTCGCGGCGACGACGAACACCTCGTCCGGCGTCTCGACGTGCATCTCGCCCTCAACGACGTAGAGCAGTTCTTCCTGTGTATCGTGGGAGTGATACATCTGCGGGATCTGTTCGCCCGGTGCGGCCGTGTAGATGCTCATCCCCACGTGCTCTAAGTCGAGCGTAGACTGGAGCGTCCGTCTGTCAGACTCGTGATCTGGATGCGGTTCGATAGCGTCGAAATCGACGACGTGGTACGCCATACCAGCGTATCAACTGGGGGGGACATGAATGTTGCTCGACGCCGTGGGTGTCGAGTCGTCCGATTTCGGGTCCAGCCGAATGGTCGGCGCCGATCGCATCACCGTGACTTACAGAATTACCCGCTCTCCTCCCTTGTACACCTCCTCAACCGAGCTGATCGCGGAGATGTCTTCGAGTGGGTCCTCCCTGAGAGCAATCAAGTCTGCATGCCGTCCCGGTTCGACCGCTCCGATCGAATCGTCGTGAAGCGCTTGCGCGGCGACCGAGGTGGCTGATTTGATGGCTTCCATCTCCGACATCCCTACCTCATCGACGAGGAGTTCGAACTCCAGATAGGTCCCGAGTGGGTGGTCCTCGGTCCCACCACAATCAGACGCGTGTGCGATGGGGACGTCCGCCTCGTACGCCCGTCGAATCGATTCGATATGTTCCTCGTGCGCGGCCGCAGATTTCTGCTTAGACCACTCGGGGACGTCGCTCTCCGGACCGGCGACGGCGTTGCGGTAGATCGCTTGGAGAGTCGGCACGAGAATCGCACCCGTCTCGTGGAACAGTTCGATCGACTCGTCGTCGATTCCGATACCGTGTTCGATCGTGTCGACGCCGTTTCGGAGCGCCCGGTTGATACCTTCGGTCCCTTCGGCGTGCGTGGCGACGGGAACGTCCCACCGGTGCGCTTCTTCGGTGAACGCAGCAATCTCCGCTTCAGTGTAGTGCGCGTGATCGGGGTGGTCCTTCTCGGAGAGCATTCCCCCGGACGTCATTATCTTGATGAGGTCGACCCCCTCGCGGAGATGTTTTCGGACCTCCTTGCGAGCCTCGTCTACGCCATCGGTCAAGACGTGTCCGGCGTGCGGATCGTTCTCCACCCACTCGTACGGCAGGTAGTGCGAGTCGGCGTGCCCGGCCGTCTGCGAGAACGATTTCCAGGCCGTATAGATACGCGGTCCCGGAATCTCCCCCTCCTCGACGGCCTGACGAAGACCGAGTCCTGTCGGACCGCCGCAGTCGCGGATGCTCGTGAACCCCGACGAGAGGAGCGTCCGCAGATCTTTCGTGGCTCGTGCCGTCCCCAGGGCGACATCGAGAGTCAGCATGTCGAACGGTCGAAGCGACCGCCAACCGTTGATGTGCAGGTGCGCGTCGATGAGACCCGGGAGCACGATCTCGTCCGACAGATCCACTTCCTCCGCCTCCTCCGGGACGGCAATCTCACCGACTCCTCCGACCGACTCGATGATGCCGTCGCGTACGACGACACACGCATCAGAGATCGGTTGGTCGTCGAGCCCGTCGATCAGCGTCCCGCAGGTGAATACTACCGTTCGGTCGTCGCTGCCAGTCATGACTAGTGTTGCCTCGCAACGAACTCTCGGGGCCGCGGATATATACGTTTCCTCCGTTCAGCAGGGTAGCGAAGGAACGGCGAGCGACTGTCCGTGTTCGGACAGCCTGTCACTGTCCAATGGCAAGATTTTTACTCGAATCTGGAGTGGTAGATGGTAACAACCATCTAACCGTCCGTCCGGATTTGCCGTCGTATCGTAGCGACCGATCGGATGCTCAGAATCATGCCACCTACACACATCACCGAAGCACTAACAATCGTCGACAAGGAGGTGAATGCTATTTCTGCCGAACGCCGGGCTCTCGGCCGGTTCCTCACCCGACTCGGCGATATCCAGCCGTCGCCAACACGACCGAGAACAGCGTCCGACGGTCACGGGCGTGGCGTCCTCCTCGACATCGACCGCGAACGGAGTGCGGGACTCGAGGCCGTCTGCGAGGCGTACCGTCAGACTGTGATGAGCGTGGCCCACTTCGAGTCGGACTACGACGAGACGTTTGCGGAGAACGTGGCCGCCGAGCTCGGACCGGATATCGCGACTCAGCTCGTGAACGCCTCCTCGCTGTCACCAGAACTGAAGTCGGCGATAGCGTCGGCCGTGACCGACGTGCGGTCGAAGCGAGGGAGTTTCTGCCGAAGCCTCCGAAACGAACGAGAGTCGTTGTCAGCTCTCGGCCGCTCGCTCAACGAGATTGACAGTATAGTAGACGAGCTTGCGCCGAAGATAACTGAATCCGCGCCGAGTACTCAGCTTTCCGTCGTCGACGACCGACTTGAGACCCTAGAAACCCGCTGTCGAAACCTGAACGGTGAACGGCAGCGCGTCTTACATGACGGGCCGACCGTGAGGTCCAAGCGGAGACGCGTCGCTCTCCCTGACTATCTCTACCACGACTGTGACTTCAGGTATCCCGGGTTAGCTGCCCTCGCGCGCCGAGTCGATTGTATACAAAATCTTCGACGGGCCTGTTTGCGGTAACCGGAATCTTACGGAGAGTACGGCGTGCGGGGACATGGATACCGACGCTCATCTTATCGCATTACGTAGTCAAAGAAAACTCACTTATCTGACTACGATAGCAGACTTGATTCGATCCGAAGAACTGGAGGAGGCTGCCGCAAGTCACTACACCATATCTTGACCATTGCTCGCTACATACACGATTGCGTCCGACCTGAAACGAGTAGACTGCTAGCGAGTTCGTCAAACTGGTCTCTTCAGGACTTCCGCCGTCCGACTGAGACTCAATCATTCTCTATTGTATATTTTCAGGGAGATAATACTATCAAAAACTGGCTGTTTATAAAGAGCAAGGAGAATACCCGCGCCTTTAGGCGCGGGATGAATCCGACACTTCCTACACAGTCAACCGTACAAACGCTCGGCTGGATATTCCACGCCTGAATCCAAACTTTTACAATAGAACGCTACATAACCAGTTATGGAGGCGTTCCACGATGCATATCCACCGCACCTACCGGGCGAAAATCCTCAACCACCGGCAGGTAGAGGACTCGCTCGACCGACACGGGTGGAGTGCATCGAAACTGTGGAACGTTGCGAACTACCACTCCCGCCAAGTGTGGGAGGACACGGGCGAAATTCCCGACGACTCGGACTTGAAAGGCGAGTTGAAGACTCTCCCCAAATACAAGGGACTGCACTCGCAGTCCAGTCAGCGCGTTCTGGAGGAACTCGCTGAAGCCTTCAACTCGTGGTACGGCAAACGCAAGACCGACTCTCGTGCGAATCCGCCCGGCTACCGCAAACGCAACTACTACGACTCAGAAGGCCGTCGCGTCCACGAAGAACACCCCCGTTCGACCGTGACGTGGAAGCAGAAAGGTATCCGTCACGACACCAAAAACGGGCGAGTCCGCCTGTCGAAAGGCGCGAACCACAAGGAACATCCGAGAGCGTGGGAATACATCCTTGTTGACTACGAGACTCGTCCCGGCGTCACCGTCGAAAACCTACAACAGGTCAGAGCCGTCTACGACAAGGCAAAGGGGCGATGGGAACTCCACCTTGTGTGTAAGCATGAAGTGGAGACACCCGACGCTCCCGGTAAAGAGACGGCGGGTGTTGACCTCGGTATCTGTAACTTTGCGGCAGTCGCGTACAGTACCGAACAGGCCGACCTGTACCCCGGTAATCGCTTGAAGCAGGATGGCTACTACTTCCCGAAGGAAATCGCCAAGTGTGATGACTCCGGTGGGGAAGAAGCCACTCGACTCCATGCGAAGTGGTCAGAGCGCCGCACCCACTTCTTCCACTCCTTAGCGAAACACATCGTTGAACGATGTGTCGAGCAAGAAGTGGGTCGCATCAACGTCGGGGAACTTGCTGGTGTTCGAGAAGATGAGAACGGTGAGTCGAAGAATTGGGGGCGGCACGGGAACTTGACCTGCACGGGTGGGCGTTCGACCGGTTCACGTCGATACTCGAATACAAGGCGAAAGTCAAGGGCATCGAGGTCGTGGAAGTGTCGGAGAGCAACACGAGCAAAACGTGTTGCGTCTGCGGTAGGAAAGACGACAATCAGCGTGTCGAACGCGGCCTATACGTGTGTGAGGAACACAACGATGCGTTCAACGCGGACGTGAACGGGGCGGAGAACATCCGTCTCGACATCAACAACACAGAAAGTAACTCCGAGTCTGCACTCGGTTTGGGTGGGGATAGGAGTACCGGCTGGTTGGCACAGCCCGGAGTCTACCTATATGACTTGTCCAGCGGATTCCAACCGCAGGAACAAGTGGTAGACTGCAAACCCTAATATCCCAACCCAGCGGTGCGGTGCCGTGGGATTCCTCCGCCTTCAGGCGGAGGAGGATGTCAACTCTCATGCAATCACGATCTCGGTAGGATTGCTCTTTGCCGCATCGAAATGGTGGGCGAACGTCTGAGCGAGATATCGCCGTGAAAAGCTGAGCATCTTTGTTCCAATTTCTGATACGGTTCAGGCTTAGAACCAAAATCATAGCAATACGCTCTGGTTGAGCCGGTTTAGTATCGGGCAGTTGGTGGTTTGTAGCTCAGAGCATGCCGAATCTCTGTCAACTTTGAGAGACAGTATTTTGTATAGCGCTATATGATATATTCAGTAGTGGTTTTCTCTTGAAATCTCGAATACTGGCGTTTCAGATGTTCTCTGTGGCGAATCAGGGTTGGGCAATTGCACTTTGTTTTAGTTCAATAAAGTCAAGTGGATAGCACGGGGTCGGCGCTGTACCCCGAACCATTCCGATGCTCATGCCAGCATCCTCTAGTTCAGACCCGGAGACTCCGGTATCGTGAAGATCAGCGGCGAGTCGCAAGAGAGTTCGCCAAACCGCCATCTCTATTCTGAGAGCCGAGAGTTTCTAGGCCTGAAACTGTGGCTCCGATACTAACTCGACAGGCTACCCTGGTGAGGCGGGATGCCCTGTCCGTCCACGCAACGCGGATCCACGACCGAACGTGAGTTACGAATCGATGACATCGGGAAACGATACGGCGACTTCTGGGCGCTTCGTGATGTCGGGCTCACGCTCACCCCCGGCGTGACTGGACTCCTCGGGTCGAACGGCGCGGAGAAGTCGACCCTGATGCGGATCATCACGGCCATCACCGACCCCGCCGAAGGGAAGGTCTTCTGGAACGGAACAGATATCGTCGAGACACCAGCCGCTGTTCGTGCGGCTGTGGGTTATCTCCCGCAAGACTTCGGCGTCTACCCGCACCTGACAGCGGCCGAGTTCCTCTTATATCTCGCGTCTGTCCGCGGCCTCCGCGCTCCCGACAATCGTATTGACTACCTGCTTGCGCTCGTGAACCCCGAGGACGCTCGCGACGACCGCCTCGAGACGTATTCCGGCGGAATGCGCCAGCGCGTCGACATTGCCTAGGCGCTCCTCAGTGACCCCGCCCTCCTCGTCGTCGACGAACCGACTGTCGGTCTTGACCCGGCCGAACGCGTTCGGTTCCGCAACGTTCTTGCCGACCTCGCTGATGACCGCATCACTGTCCTCTCGACGCACATTGTTCCCGACGTCGAGGCGACCGCCACGGACGTCGCAGTCCTCCATAACGGCCGCCTGCGCATGCACGCTCGTCCCAACGAGATGATCGAGGAGTGGTCGCATCTGGGAGTGGACGGATGACAACGCTGACTTGCCGACACTCCGGCGCGAGTACACGGTCAGTAGTACGAGCCATCGTCGAAACGGGGTCCGCGTCCGTGCAGTAGCCCAGACCCGCCCGACACCGGACGCTGTCGCCGTTGATCCGACGCTCGAAGACGCCTACCTCCTCTCCTCACGGAGGGCGAGGACGGATGACGAGCGGTCGAGCGATTCTTGGCGTCGCGCTCGCAGACTTTCGTGAGCGCTCTCGCACTCTGACGTTGCTCGTCGTCCCCATTCTGATCGCGTACTTCGCGAAGCTCGCGACAGTCGACTCGGCCCTCTACGTCGCCAACTCGCACACTGGAACGCCTAACGCCGCGTGGTTCGGCGGTGTCGTCGCCGGGATCGCGACACTCGTGTTCTTCCTCTTTGGCTAGCCGCTCGTCTCCGGGAGTGTCGAACGCGACCGCGAAACCGGTGTCGGCCAGATCCTCGCTGCGGCCGCCGTCTACTTTGAGACTGTGCGACCGTTACGTGGCACGCTGGGTTCGGTCGTTACGAAGTAACTTTGCATCGAAGTCCGCCATGGATGTCTGTTCAGTATACCTGTTACAGAGATCTGTGACAGACGATTTGACATCGGCCTACCGGACGTATCCGATTTATCGCGCAAATGCCGGCCCGTCCCGACGAATTAGTACAGAAACTTATTACAGATACTCATCTGTAACAGAGTTACGTTACAGATAAATTTCACGAGAATTTGTCCCCTAAGATGGCCTTCGACAGGTTCTCGGGGAGATTCCTTCCTGGTATAATATCCCCAGATATCTGTAACTGAAGTCTGTAATTGACGTCTTGACAGATATCTGCCATGAAGGCTACGTGAACTGGCGCGAGTGCAATTTGAGTTCTGTAGCAGGCATCTGTTACAAGTATCTGTAACAGATATCTGGCTTGTATGTCTGACACAGATTTATGAGTAAGGAGGATGATACCGAAATCGATGATTACGGCTGTCGTGTACTCCGAATCCGGCGGGACGTACAAGACGACGATGACAGCGAACCTCGCCGTCGCGTTAGAACGGATGGGACTGAATACGCTCGTACTGGATCTCGATCCCCAAGAAGGGAATCTTACCAGTCTCTTCGACGTCGGCTCACGCCGCAGCGATCCCGACGCGGACAATCTGGTCAAGCATATTCTCGATATGCCAGACGGAGAGTTCGAAGCGCTCATCGAATCGACGGACGAGGGCGTGGACATCATTCCGAGTCACGACATGCTCGGAGACTTCACCTCGAATCTAGAGCAAAAGATCTCCTACGAAACGGGAATGAAGAACATGAACCGAGAGGACTACCCTCGGTTCGAACTGCTTTACGAGTTGCTCTGGAACGAGCAGGAACTACACAAAAAGTACGATGCTATCCTCATCGATCCGAATGCAAGAGCAGAAGACCTCCTATATAATGCCATCTTCGCCCTACGTACGCTCGTAGCACCCGTAAAACCGGCTGGAAAGGGTAATTTGAGCCTCGAAGGCCTAGACGAACTCGTCGGAAACATGGAAAGACAGCTCGATATCGAAATCGGGCTCTCATGTGTCGTTCCCTCCGGAGTCGGACAGACGAACGCTCACCAACAGTATCAACAGCAGTTCAGAGAGACAGATGCATTCGCAACTCCCGTCACGATCGGAAACCGTGAGAGTCTCATGGACGCAATGTGGGAGGCCAGAGGCTCCGCATTCAGAGTCGTAGAAGAACGGTGGAAGACGTTCGAGCGAGACGGACAGATGGTGAGCGAACCAGGACAGCGACGAATACGTGAGAGGGAAATCGACACCCTTCGGAAACTCTACGAACTAGCCTTATTCATCGCGACAGTCACGTTCGACGCCGAGGTGCAACCGATCCTAGAACTCAACATTCAGGACCACGAGAGCCGAGTTATCGATCTTCAAACGGACGAGAAACACGAGGTGACGACAGCATGAGCAACTTCAAATCCGGGTCTGGGAATCTGGACTTCGGAGGAGAAAACGAGTCAGGCGACCCGAACGGCAATGAGCAACCCACAGACTCGACTGCGTCCGAGCAGTCCGAGCCAACTACCTCTGATAAACCAGATACCACGATACACAACACAGAGGCATCAGAGACGTCAGAGGATGACCCGTCGATGACTGCATCGGCCCCCTCTACAACAAGCTACCCGTACTTTGTCCGGCGAAATAACGTCGGTGACGAACGCGATACGCGTCTCGAAATCCACGTCAGAGATAAAGTCGCAGATCGAGAAGGCAAATTCCGAAACGAACTGGCAGAGCAACTTGGTACGAACGAGGTATCGAAAACGGACGCTCGTGAGTTCGCCCTGCTAGCCGCGTTTCAACATCCAGAGCGCGTTGCCGAGCTGATGCGCGACGAAGGGTTCGGCGCGCTCGATTGAATCTATCGCGTCTGGAGGCGGGGAGACGGCTAATCAGTCGTCTCTGGTCTTGATGTCCGCCGAGAGACCCTGCGCCATCTGGATGTCCTTGGAGTTGTTCAGCGTCCACGCCGTCCGTTCGGTGACGGCTTCGATGACCTCGCGGGCACTCGGGTAGCCGTTCCCGGACTTCTTCACACCGCCGAACGGCAGGTGAACCTCGGCGCCGATGCACGGGAGGTTACCGTACGCGAGTCCGATTTCGGCGTTGTCGCGGTAGTAGTTTATCTCGCGGTAGTCCTCGGAGATAATCGCGCCCGCGAGTCCGTAGTCGGTGTCGTTGTGAATCTCGACGGCCTCCTCGATGTCGCCGGAGTACTGCAGGAGGGCGACGTGGGGGCCGAACACCTCCTCGTGGGTGCAGCGCAGGTTCTCGTGTGCGTCGGCCTCGTAGACGAACGGACCGACCCAGTGGCCGTCCTCGTGTCCGTCGGGAATCTCGTCGTCGTTCAGTTCCGTCCGGTCGACGAGGACGTTCACGTCCTCGCGCTTTGCCAGTTCGTTGTACTTCGTCACCTTCTCGACGTGGCCCTCCTCGATGAGGGGGCCCATGAACGTCTGCTCGTCGAGGGGGTTGCCGACGGCGACGTTCTCCGCCGCTTCGACGAACCGTTCCTTGAACTCGTCGTACACCGACTCGTGGACGATAATGCGCTCCGAGGAGACACAGCGCTGTCCCGTGGTCTTGAACGACGACATGACCGCCGAGTGGACGGCGATGTCGAGGTCGGCGTTCTCCGTGACGACGATGCCGTTCTTACCGCCCATCTCGCAGGCGGCCAGTTTGCCGGGTTCGCCGCCGACCTTCGAGGCGATTTCGTGGCCCACCTCGGCGGACCCCGTGAAGAGGACGGTGTCGACGCGCGAGTCGTCGACGATGGCCTCGCCGGCGTCGCCGAAGCCCTGCACCATGTTGAACACGCCGTCGGGGATGTCGGCGTCCTCGAACATCTCGGCGATTATCTGCCCGCACCACGGCGTCTGCTCGGCGGGCTTCCAGACGACGGTGTTGCCCTCGACCAGCGAGACGGCCATGTGCCAGAACGGGATGGCGACGGGGAAGTTCCACGGCGTGATACAGCCGACGACGCCGCGCGGCTTGCGGCGCATGTAGGCGTCCTTCGCGGGAATCTCCGAGGGCACCACGTCGCCCTTCGGGTGGCGGGCGTCGCCGGCGGCCCACTCGACCATGTGCCACGCCTCGGTGACGTCGGCTTTCCCCTCAGAAATCTCCTTGCCGCACTCCTTGGTGACGACTTCGCCGAGTTCCTCGTGGCGGTCCTTCAGTTCGTGGTAGATGTCCCAGAGGTACTCCGCGCGGTCGATGTGCGAGAGCGCCTGCCACTCCTCCTCGGCCTCGTCGGCCGCCGCGAGTGCGGCGTCCACGTCCTCGGGTGTCCCGCGTCGGAACTCGCCCAGCGTCTCGCCCGTCGCCGGGTTCTCGCTCTCGAACGTCTCGTCTCCGGTCCCGTCAGTCCATTCGCCGCCGATGTAGTGTTGGTACACTTCGCCGTTCGTCATACTGGCAATATTCTCGATGGTCACTTAATAGTCGCTGACCCTCCCATGGACGGCTCCCGGGTCGGCGCGTCGTCGTCGTCCCGGGGCGTCGGCCGAGTGGACCGCGTCGGCGGCCGTCATCGCCGCCGACGAACCGAGCGACTGCGCGGCGTGGTAAAGACAAACACTATATTCGGGAGCGGACTAACTCCGTCGTATCATGGCCGTACGCGAAGCGACTCGGGCGGGGACGCGCTTGACGCTCGACCTGTGGCACCCGAACTGTTGGGCGATAGAGGCGACGGAGCGACACCCCGGGGGCATCCTCGCGCACGCAATCTACCACGCGCCGGAGACGGGGGCGACGACGGTGAACGGCCTGTTCACCGCCTACGGCGACACCGCGGCGGAGGTGGAGACGCTGCTCGACACCATCGCGGCGTCCGAACACGGCGGCGACGTGCAGGAGTTACAGGAGCGGTTCGGCAGGACCGCCGCACGGGTGGCACCGGGACGGGTCGCGCGCGAGTTCTTCCTCGAGTACGACCCCGGCGACATGATCTGTCCGACGCTTCTGAGACAGGGGTTCGTCCACAGCGCACCCACGCGCATCGAGAACGGCAGGGAGTACTGGAAGGTGTGCTTCGCCGGCGAACGCGGCGACATCGAGACGGCCCTGGACGCGGTGCGCGAGGAGGCGGGCGCGGAGATAACCGTCGAGCGAATCGCCACCTCGGACACGGTCGAACCCGAACGCGCCCGCCGCCTCGGGACGCTCACCGCGACGCAGCGGGAGGTGTTCGAACTCGCTCGCGAACGCGGCTACTACCAGTGGCCGCGGGGGGTCTCGACGCGCGAACTCGCCGGCGAGTTGGACATCTCGAAGACGACGCTGCTCGAACACCTCCGGAAGGCCGAGGCGAAACTGCTCGACCCCGAGTCGAACTGACCGGCGTCGACCCTGCGCTCGACGCCCCTCGTCGACGGCGGCACCGCCGGGTCGCTCACGCCGTGAACACCGGAACGTCCAGCGCGCCGATGACCCGGTTCGTAATCGACCCGATGAGCGGCTTGTCGGGGTCAGAGCGCCCTCGCTTGCCCATGACGACGACGTCGACGTCGTTCTCCTCGACGTACTCGAGAATCGCCTCGATGGGCGTGTTCGACGTGACGGACGTGACGCAGGGCACGTCCGCCTCCGCGGCGAGGTCCGCTATCTCGGCGACGTACCTCTCGCCCTTCTTCTGTAGTCGCTTCCGCGTCTGCTCGATGTCGCTCGGCACCGCGACGTAGTCGGCGTCGCCCATGTCCATCGCGTACAGGACGTGCAACGTCGCCCCGT
Source organism: Halogeometricum sp. CBA1124 (assembly GCF_009741955.1). NCBI lineage: Archaea > Methanobacteriati > Methanobacteriota > Halobacteria > Halobacteriales > Haloferacaceae > Halogeometricum > Halogeometricum sp. CBA1124. The sequence goes on from NZ_WPCD01000004.1 coordinate 58,290, forward strand.
TGCGCTGTGCGAACTTGATAGCCTGTCTCGCGGCCGCTCGGGAGGCCTTGCTCCCGTCTGTGGGGACGAGAACGTCGTCGAAGTCGGCTTTCGGGCTCACGTCCGGGTCCAGAATCGCGTCGGTCTCTTCGTCCATGTATCACGAACGTTCGGGGACGAAGGTAGTTCTAGCCCGTCCTTCCCAGTTCGTGAGAGTTCGATGCAGGCGTCGCGTCGCCCGTCGGGAGACGCCTCACCCGAGGACGGCGCGGAGGGCGAACAGGGCGTTCTCCTTGCGTTCGCGCACGCGTCGGGTGAAGTAGGAGAACCACTTCGGTCCGTACGGGACGTACTGGTAGACGGGCATCGACTCGGTGAGTTCGTCCTGCAGGTCCTCGCGGACGCCCATCAGCATCTGCACCTCGAACGGCGTCCCGTACTCCCGGTAGCGGTCGGCGGCGTAGTTCACCATCTGCACGTCGTGGCTGCCGACGGCGATGCCGTCGTCGAACTCGCGGAACATGAAGTCGAGGTACTCGCGGTACTTCTCGTCCACCGTCGCCTTGTCCCGGTAGGCGATGCGCTTCGGTTCGTCGTACGCGCCCTTCACGAGTCGCACCTTCCCCGGCAGGTCCGCCAGTCGTCGCAGGTCCTCCTCGGTGCGCTTCAGGTTCGCCTGCACGCAGACGCCGACGTCGCCGTACGCGCGGGCGTTCTCCTCGAACGCGTCGAGGGTCGCGTCCGTCGTCTCGTGACCCTCCATGTCGACCCAGACGAAGACGCCCCGGTCGTCCGCGCGTTCGACGATTCGGCCGAGGTTCTCCCGGAACGCGTCCGTCCCCACGTCGAGACCGACCTGCGAGGGCTTCACCGAGACGCAGCAGTCGAGGTCCGCCGCGTCGATTCGCTCGACGAGTTCGAGGTACGTGTCGGTGTCCGCGGCGGCGTCGCTCGGGTCGTCGTAGTGCTCTCCGAGCAGGTTCACGATGCCGCGAATCCCTCGGTCGTTGATGTCGGCGACGTGCGAGAGGACGCCCTCGACGTCCTCGCCCGCGACGAAGTTGTTCGCAACCGGTGGTATCATCGCTCGTGGGTGAGAGAGCAACGCCCTTAGTGGGTGACCCGACCATGTTCACCCTCTCGCACGCGCGGCGAAACGACCGTCTCGGGCGTCGAACCCCGACGATTCACCATCCGCGTGAGAGAAACCCGACCATGGTAGGTCGTGTCCTTATTCCCGAACACCGGTGACGATACTCCGTCATGCAAAGTGATGGCACGGGCGGACGTTTTGACCGCCGTACGCTGCTGAAACTGTCAGGTATGGGTCTAGTTGCGGGGATGGCCGGCTGTCTCGAAGACGCCGAATCGACGCCGACGAGTGGGGGCGGCGACACCGGCGGTGACTCCGGCGGCGACGCCACCGAGATGGAGACGGACACCGAGAGCGAGGACTCCGGCGGCCAGAGTTCCTACACCATCGGCATGGTGGACGCACTCACGGGGTCGCTGGCTCCCTACGGCAAGCGGAACCAACGGGGGAAGGACCTCGCCCTCGCGGCCATCAACGACGCCGGCGTCGGCTCCGACGACGGGCAACTGAACATCACCGTCGAGGACTCCGAGTCGTCGAATCAGGCGGGCGTCACCGCCGCGCAGAAACTCGTCGAGCAGAACGGCGTTCCCCTGTTCATCGGGGCCGTCGGCTCCGGCGTCTCAATCGCCATGTACGACTCCGTCACGCAGGCGCGGGCGTCGTCCAGATATCGCAGAACTCCACGAGCCCAGAACTCACCTCCCGGCCGGGCCTCCTCCGGACGAGTCCCTCCGGGTCGGCCAAGGGGCAGGCGCTCGCACAGTTCATCGCAGACGAGGGGCACGACGCCGTCGCCGTGACGTGGGTGAACAACGACTACGGGAGCGGCCTCTCGGAGGTGTTCGCCGAGAGCTTCGAGGGCGACGTCGTGTTCAACGAACCGCACGACCAGGGGCAGTCCTCGTACAGCGGGACGCTGACGAAGATGGCCTCGACGAACGCGACGGCGTGGCTGTTCCTCACCTACGCCAACGAGATGACCGTCATGGCGAACGAGTCGTTCGACCAGGGCTACAACACCGGCGTGGACTACTACGGCGCCGAGTCCACCGTCGCGGAGGAGATTCTGGCGAACACGCCGGAGGGGAGCCTCGACGGCATGAAGGGAATCACGGAGTCCGCGCCCGCCGACCAGGAGAACTACCAGAACTTCGTCTCGCAGTTCGAGTCGGAGTACGACCAGACGCCGACGGTGTGGGCCGCCTACGCCTACGACGCCGTCACCATCGCCGCTCTCGCCATCGAGGCGGCCGACGAGTTCACCGGAGCCGCGCTGAACGAGGTGGTCCGCGACGTGACGCGCCCGGAGGGACAGGAGGTGTACTCCTTCGAGGAGGGCGCGTCGATTCTCCGTGACGGCGGCTCCCCGAGCGACGTGAACTACGAGGGCGTCAGCGGTCCGGTGGACTTAGACGAGAACGGCGACCCGCCGGGCCTCTACCAGGTCTACTCCGTGCAGGACCACGAGTACGAGTACGGCGACTACGTCACGAGCTAAGATGGTTCGAACGGGTGCAGAGACGGGGCGTCGCCCCGGGAGGCGAGTGTGACGCTACTCGTCCCGTTGCAGGGGCTGAACCCGGTCCAGTTCCTCGTCAACGGAATCGTGTTCAGCAGCGTCATCGTGCTGGCCTCCATCGGCCTGTCGCTCGTGTACAGCATCGCCGACTTCGCCAACTTCGCGCACGGCGACACGATGACCGTCGGGGCGTTCGGCGCACTCGCTGCCGCGGGCGTCCTCGCGCCGGCGATGGAGGGCATCCTCGTGCTCGGCTTCCCGGTGTGGATGTTCGTCGCACTGGTCGCCGGGATGGCCGCCGCCGCCGTCGTCGTCGTCCTGACGGAGTTCGTCATCTACCGTCCCCTCGACACGGGCTCCATCGAACTCCTCATCACGAGCATCGGGGTGGCGCTCGCGTACCGCGCGGTCATCTTCCTCGCGTTCGGGACGGGCGCCTCGCGGTACGGCGTCCCCCGCGAGGGCCCGATACCGGCGGTTCGCGAGGTACTGAATCTCGCGGTGACGCCCCGACAGGTCGTCGCCGTCGTCTCGGCGCTCGTCCTCGTGGGCGGCCTCCACGTCGTCCTGCAGTACACGACGCTCGGCCGGAAGATGCGCGCCACCGCCGACGACCCGAACCTCGCTCGCGTGAGCGGGATTCGGACGAAGGAGGTCATCATCGCCATGTGGGTCATCGGCGGTGCGCTGGCCGCCGCGGGCGGCGTCTTCCTCGGTCTGGAGACGCTGGTCCGCCCGCGCATGGGCTTCGACATCCTGCTCATCGTGTTCGCGGCTGTCATCCTCGGCGGCATCGGCTCCGTCTACGGCGCGATGCTCGGCGGCCTCGTCATCGGGATGCTGTACGAACTGACGCCGCTGTTCAGCCTCGTCGGCATCCCCATCGGCACCGAGTACGCCGCCGCCGTCGCGTTCGTCATCATGGTCGTCATCTTGCTGGTCCGGCCGCAGGGAATCGCGGGTGATGCGACGTGACCGACGCGGAATCCGCGGCCGACGGCGGGACGGAACGCGGCGGTCTGTACGACCGCCTCGTTCGCTCGCAGAGCGAGCGCAACGTCCTCGCGGGCGTCGCGGGCGCGACGGCAATCCTGCTGTTGGCGACGGCGCTCGGCGTCGTCCGCCTGCCGTTCCTCCTGTCGCTCCTGTCGCTGGCCGGGATGTACGTCCTGTTGACGCTCGGACTGAACGTCCAGTGGGGCTACGCGGGGCTCATCAACTTCTCCGTCGCCGCGTTCTGGGGCATCGGCGCCTACTCCGCGGCGCTGTTGAGCGCGCCCACGTCGCCGCTCGGACTCGGGTTGCACCCCGTCGTCG
>NZ_WPCD01000283.1:0-3434 GCF_009741955.1 Halogeometricum sp. CBA1124
ATCGACGACGACGAGTGGGAGGCCATCCGGGCCTGTACGACGCCGAAATCGCCCACATCGACGACCAACTCGGCCGCCTGTTCGACTGGCTGAAGGAGACCGGCCGCTGGGACGACACGATGGTCGTCGTCTGCGCCGACCACGGCGAACTCCACGGCGAACACGACCTGTACGGCCACGAGTTCTGTCTGTACGACCCGCTCGTGAACGTCCCCCTGCTGGTGAAACACCCCGAACTGGAGGCGGACCGCCGGGACGACCAGGTCGAACTCGTCGACCTCTACCACACGGTGCTGGACGCTCTCGACGTGGAGGGCGGCACGCCCGCCTCGCCCGGCGACGACGTCGTCGCACTCGACCGGACCCGGTCGCTGCTCTCGGCCTCCTACCGGGAGTTCTCGCGGGCGTCGAACGATGACCCCGGACAGGTTCGCGACGGCGAGTACGCGTTCGTGGAGTACTCCCGCCCGGTGGTCGAACTGAAGCAACTGGAGGAGAAGGCGTCGGGCGCGGGCATCACGCTCCCGGAGGACTCCCGGTTCTACTCGCGCATGCGCGCGGCGCGGCGCACCGACGCCAAGTACGTCCGCATCGACCGCATCCCCGACGAGGCGTACCGGTTGGACGACGACCCCGGAGAGACGGAGAACCTCGCGGGAGGCGACGACGACGCCGTTGAGGAGACGGAGGCCGCGCTCTCGGCGTTCGAGTCGAACGTCGGCGGCGCGTGGACGGACGCCCTCGACGACGACGTGTCCGACGACTCGGTCGAGCAGATGGACGACGAGGCACAGGAACGCCTCCGCGACCTCGGCTATCTGGAGTGAGCGGCGCGAAGTCGGCCGTTCGCGGCGTTCAGGCCGCGAACCGGAGGCCGACGACGCCGGCGACGATAGCGACGAGACAGAGGAGTCGGACCGGCGACGTGGACTCGTCGAACAGGGCGATACCGACGAGGACGGTGCCGACCGCTCCGATGCCGGTCCAGACGGCGTAGGCCGTTCCGACCGGCAGCACTTCGACGGCCTTCGCGAGGCCGGCCATGCTCACGACGAGAGCGACGACGACGAACGCCGTCGCCCGGAGGTTCGAGAAGCCGTCGGCGTACTCCAGTCCGACGGCCCACGCCGTCTCGAAGAACGCCGCGCCGACGAGGACCAGCCACGCAGTCTGTTGCTTCACGCGAGAGGGTTCGGCGCGGAGTCCCTTGACCGGCGCGACTTCGATTCGAGTCGGCGACGGCTACTCCTCGCTCCGGACCCCCCGACCCCGTTCCCACGTCCGCAACAGGTCGGCCAGCGTCCGGTTCGTCGGGGCGGCCAGCCGGTGGGTTTCGGCCCGTTCGACGACGACGCCGTGGATGGCCTCGACCTCGGTTCGTCGGCCCGCGTCCACGTCCTGCAGCATCGACGACCGGTTCGCACTCGTCGCCGCGACCACCTCGTCCAGCGCCCGCCGGGCGCGACGGTTCGAGAGCGAGACGCCCTCCGCGCGGGCGACGCGGGCCGTCTCGCGGGCCGCGCGGTGCGCCAGTTCGTACCCCGGGCCGTCGGCGAGAGCACCGTTCTCGACGCGTGAGAGGGCGGTCACGGCGTTGACGCCGGCGTTGACCGCGAGTTTCTCCCAGCGTCGCCGCGGCATGTCGGCGGCGACCAGCGTCTCGATGCCGGCGTCGCGGAACGCCTTCCCGGCGCGTTCGGCGTGCGGGTCGGTGCCGCCCCGCCTCGCGCCGAGGACGACGCGCCCGACGCCCGTGCACTCGACGTGGCCGGGGGTCGCGCAGTCGCGCGCCGTAGGTGGCGGTGCCGGCGAGGACGGGCGCGTCGAGTCGCGCCGCGAGTTCGCCCTCGGTGAGTCCGTTCTGTAGGGAGAGGACGGCGTCGAAACTGCCGGTCGCGAGCGCGTCGGCCGCCGGGGGCGTGTCGAACGACTTCACCGTGACGACGGCGAGGTCCGCGCTGTGGCCCGTGCCGTCGGTGGTCGCGTCCGGTCGCGTCCGGTCCTCGACCGCACCGGAGACGCGAACGCCGCGTTCGGCGACGCGCGAGACGTGCGGCTCCCGGCCGACGAGCGTCACGTCGTGGACCCGCGCGAGGAGTGCGCCGACGAGGGTGCCCAGACTTCCGGCGCCGAAGACGAGTACGTCCATGCGGAGCCATCGGCGCGGGGCGAAAAAAGCGGACGGGTCCGGCGGTCCGACCGGCGCGACGGCCGCCCGTCCGGCCTCGTCGCTCGCGAGTCAGTCCTCGGTCCAGTAGTAGATGTCCTCTTTCGGCGCGTCGCAGTTCGGACACGACTCCGGGAGTTCCTCGATGTCGCCCATCTCGCCGCACTGGGTGCACCGCCACATCAGTTCCGCCCCGCCGAACTCGTGGCCGGCGCGTTCGTGTTCGACCGAGAGGCTGGCGATGCCCTCGCGCGTCGTCACGAAGAAGCCGTCGTCGTCGAACCCGCGGACGGTGCCGAGCGCGCTTCCGTCTTCGGTGTAGACGGTCGTTCCGACCGTGACTGTGGGATTCTCGTCGGCCATGTGAGAGGTTTCGACGGGCGACGGCATAAATCCCGGCCGCGGCCTCCACAAGGTACTCACCGGGGTTCGCCGAACGCCGGTGTATGCGCCCTCCATCCAGACGCGCGGTCCTCCGACTGGCCGGCCTCGCCCTCGCGGGCACCGCGGGGTGTACCTCGCGCGGAGGCGACGCGTCGTCCCCGACGGACTCGCCGACCCGACCGCCGACGGCGACGCCGACCGAATCGCCGCCCGACACCGAGACGTACGGGCCGACGGACGGCCCGGACGAACGCCTCACGCGGACGCCGCCCGGAGACCCGCCGCTGAATCCGAACGGGTCGTGGCCGCAGTACCGCTTCGACGCCGGCAACACCGGCTACGCGCCGGACACCGCGGGTCTCCGGGACGCGACGGGCCACTGGGCGTTGGACGCCGGACACGCGCCGAGCGTCGCGGAGGGGACGCTGTTCAACGTTCGCACCCGTGAGGACCCGGCGACGTTCGACCGGCGCGACCCCGCGACGGCCGAACTCCGCTCGCGGACCGAACTCGTCTCCTACGCGGTGAACAGCCCACCCGCAGTCGCCGGCGACCGGGCGTTCGTCACGACGTTCGTCGAGGTGTTCTGTCTCGCCACCGGCCGCGACGAAGTCCTGTGGCGCGGGCCGGAGATGGACGGTATCCACGGCGCGCCGACCGTCGCCGACGACGCACTCCTCGTCAACAGCGGTGGCTTCTCCGGCGCGCGCGCCCGACTCGCGGCGTTCGACTTCGACGGGACCCCGCGCTGGTCGTACACGGCGGCCGCGGACTCGCACTCGACCCCGGCACGGCGACGGCGCGGCGTTCGTCGCCACGGGCGAGGACGTTCACGCCGTCGAACTCGACACGGGAGCGGAGCGATTCAGGACCGGCGTCGTCG
>NZ_WPCD01000356.1:0-1425 GCF_009741955.1 Halogeometricum sp. CBA1124
CGACGGTCACCGAATCGTGACGTTCGCGATCTGACCGCCGTCGAAGACGACTTCGTATCGTCGCCGAGGTCACGGTTCGTCGTGTCAACGCTGTAGACGTGGCTGTTCGTGCCCGTGGAACCGGAGCGGAAGAAGTTGTTGTCGTCGTCCGTGCCGGTAATCTCGACGTCGGCGCTCGCGTTACCCGCGATGACGGCGGCCGTCGAGCCCTTGTAGGCGTTCTTCGTGTCGTCGGCCTTCACCGAGACGGCGGCGAAGTCGACCTCTTCGGTCTTCGCGTTGGAGTAGGTGTTACCCTGCGTGTCCGTCACCTTGTAGGTGACTTCGAGGTCCTGCGTGTAGACCTGACCGAGCGTCGCGACGACGCGGCCGTTCTTCACGTCGATGACGTCCTGCGTGAGGTTCGAGCTCTCGCCCTCGACAGATACGTTCAGCTCGTCGACGGTGACGTCCTCGTTGAACGCGAGTTCGACCTCGGCGTCGACGGACGACGTCGTGTCGTTGTCGTAGTGAACGGCGCTCTGGAGCACCGGAGCCTTCGAGGACGTAACTTCGAGCTGGTCCTCGACGGTCGTGTTAGCCATCATGCCGTCGTAGGCATTGTCGTTGGGCTCGTCCGCAGCGGATACGTTGTACGTACCAGCCGACAGAGACGAGACATCAAGGTCGCCAACGTCAATGAGTCCGTTGCCGTTCGTGGTCATGTTGACCTGAGGCTCGGACGAGTTCCAGTAACCGTCCTCGTTCTCGTCAACCCAAACAACCGCGCGGCTGTTGGACGAGGGGTCGGTGTCTCCAATTTCTACAGTCGTCAGGGTGGCAGAAGGACCGGCCTCGACAGAGACCTGCGTCCCGTTGCCTTCCCCGAGGTCGATATCGCCATCGGCAGCAGCCGCAGCAGCCGAGCCCGTGAACGCGATGGTGCCGGCGAAGACCGACAGAACCATTAGCGCCGCGAGCACGACAGCGCGGAACTGTTGTGATTTCCGTGTCATGTTTTGTTAGTAGTGTTGCAGTGGCAACGACACCTTTCGGCCGTCCTGAGCGCTGACGCCCGGATAGACCGGACTTGCACGGCGGTACTCACTGTGTCACCTTGGGTAGGGGTACGATGCAAGTCTATTACCACCTGGATAAATGTCTTGTGTTCCTGAATGACTCTATCTAGTAAATTTCCGAACGAAAAACTTGTTTCTCGCCACAACTGTTCGTAACGAAACAGCATTCCACAGAGAATGTCATCCCCGAGTCACGTGCCGCGAGACTCGTCGGCACCTGCGGACGGGTCGGAGAAAAGCGGAAGACGTCGCGGCGTCGTCAGTCGTCGCTCGGTTCGAGAACCTCTATCTCGTGGCCGTCCTGGTCCTTGGTGAACGCGTAGCGGTTGTCGCAGGACTCGGGGTCGGCGGTAGTCCTCGGCCTCGC
>NZ_WPCD01000193.1:0-6865 GCF_009741955.1 Halogeometricum sp. CBA1124
TCGACAGACTGGCCGACGGCGGCCCGCCGGGCGTGCGGACGTGGCTCCGCGAGTTCCCCTTAGACGAGAACAGCGTCCGCGCCGTCACGCGGATGTTCGACGAGCAGGTGCGCTACGCCGGTCCCGAGAGCGTCGCCACGGATTCCCGCCTCGTGATAGAGGAGCAACTGGACAGAGAGGAGTACCAGCGCCGCTTCTACGTCCACTCGAACTACGGGCGGCAGTTCAACGACGGCCTCTCGCGCCTCCTCGCGCACCACTGCGCGCAACGGTCGAACGCGAACGTGCAGGTGGCCGTCGCCGACAACGGCTTCTCCATCTCGATGCCGCTGAACCGGAAGGTGGACCTCGAAGCCGTCCTGCGCGACGTCGACCCCGCGGCGGTGGGCGCGGACCTGCGCGCCGCCCTCGACGGGACCGACCTGCTGAAGCGGTACTTCCGCATCAACGCGACGCGTTCGCTGATGATTCTGAAGCGCTACAAGGGGTACGAGAAGTCCGCGGCCCAGCAGCAAGTCTCCTCGGAGATGCTCCTGTCGTTCGCGCAGGACCTCGACTCCTTCGCCGTGATGGCCGAGACGTACCGCGAGATTCTGGAGGACAAACTGAACGTCGCGGCCATCACGGACGTGCTTCGCGCCGTCGAGTCGGGCGACGTGGACGTGGTGACGCACGACGTGGAGACGCCGACGCCGCGGGCGTTCGGGCTGGCGACGCTGATGGCCAGCGACGTGGTCCTCGCCGAGGACGAGAGCCGCGTCCTGCAGGAGTTCCACGCCCGCGTGATGGACGAAATCGGCGACGAGGAGACGGTGCCCGTGGACGACTGACGGCGCGCCCCGTCCGTCGCCGCGGACTCGCGCGGTACCCGTCGCGTCGCGTGGGGCGGGTCGAATTGGGTCGGGCCGTTCGAGTTGAGTCAGGTCGGGTCGGTTCGACTCACCCCGTCAACAGCCAGAGGGCGACGAACGTGACGATGCCGACGAAGATGGCGACGAGGAAGTCGCCGGCGGAAGTGCCCCCGAGGAGCGTGAGCATCACGCCGGCGAGTGCGCCCGAGATGGCGCCGAGGACGCCCCGCCGGAACGAGTCTGACTGTTCGAACCGGTCGCGAAGCGAGGTCATGAATCGGTGGGGATAGGTCGGCGTCCGTGAAGAACGCTCCGACGGTGGGCTGTCCGGGTCGGACGCGTCGGTATGCGTATGGATTTTTGTGCCCACACTCGTGACAGTCGGTCGATGGCCGCACCGTCGTCCGTCGACGCCGCCGACATCTCGCCGTTGGGATGGCGACTCCTCCGCGTCGCCGCCGGCTACGAACAGCGGACAGTCGAACGCGAGGTAGACGACATCCTGCAGGCGCACGTCTCGATGCTGGAGTCGGGAACGCGCGCGCTCTCTCGCTCTCGGCGGCAGGAGTTGTTCGAGTTGTACGCCGCCGAACTCACCGCCGAACAGGTCGAAGCGCTCGCGACCCACTTTTGACCGCTCGAAAAGTGTGATACGATAACGTATCTCTGTTCGCTCCGAAAGTATTAATCGTGCAGTTTCGCTCTAGCAGCGTGTATCAATGATACAGCTCGGTAACTCGCGCACTCAGCGGCGTCTCGTGCTGTTCGCCGCGGCAGTAATCGGTACCGCACTCATCGCAGTCGCCCCCTCGCCGGAGGGACTGACGGTGAAGGGGCAGTACGCGATGGCGACGATGTTCTTCGCCGGCTTCCTGTGGGTCACCGGGACGCTCCCGCTGGCGGTGACGGCGCTGTCGATACCGTTCGTCCTCACGGCGTTGGGGGTCTACCCTGACCTCGACACGGCGCTCGTCGGCTTCGCCGACCACCTCATCTTCCTGTTCATCGCCGGGTTCATGCTGGCGAACGCGCTGCAGAAGTACGACATCGACCGCAGAATCGCGCTGTGGATGATGTCGAAGATGGGGTCGTCGCCGCGCCGTCTCGTCGCCGCCGTGATGCTCGCGACGGCGTTCCTCTCGATGTGGGTGTCGAACACGGCGACGACGGCGATGATGACGCCCATCGCCCTCGGCGTCCTGACGCAGGTGCTCGGCCGCGAGGACGTGGCCGCCGCCGCGGACAACCCCAGCGGCGACGTGGACTCGGGCGTCGCCGCCGACGGCGGGACGGCCGAGGCCGGACTCGGCGACGCCGCCTCCGGCGACTCGTTCACGAACCTCCAGATCTCCATGCTGCTCGGCACCGCCTACGCCGCCAGCGTCGGCGGCGTCGGCACGCTCATCGGCACGCCGCCGAACGCCATCCTCGCGGCGCAGTTGAACAAGATTCTCGGCTACGAAATCGGATTCGCCCGCTGGCTCCTCATCGGTATCCCCATCGTCGCCGTCACGCTCCCCATCGTCTGGTACCTCCTCACCTACCGCATCTACCCGCCGCAGATAGACGACGTGACGGGCGCTCGCGAGGAGGCCGGACGCTACCTCGAAGAGGAGGGCGAACTCGGCACGCGGGGCAAGCGCGTCGCCTACATCTTCACCGCGACGGCCGGGCTGTGGGTGCTCGGCGGCCTCGGCGACCTCCTGGGGCCGTCCCTCCCCGCCGCGTGGGCCACGACTATCTTCGGCGGCGACGGCGCGACGGTACTGGGCGTCGAGGGCCATCAGGGCATCCTCTACTACGTGATGGTCGGCCTCGCCGCCATCCCCGCACTCGTCCTCGCGGACACGATGGAGTGGGACGAACTCGTCGACATCGACTGGGGGACCATCCTCCTGTTCGGCGGCGGCATCGCCCTCGCGGACGCCCTCGCCGCGACGGGCGCGACGGACTGGATAGCCAACACGGTGTTCAGTTCGCTGACGGGCGCGCCCATCGTCCTCGTCGTCGCCGCCGTCGTCTTGCTGGTCATCTTCCTCACGGAGATGACCTCCAACACCGCCACGGCGACCATCATCATCCCCATCCTCATCGGCATCGGCGGCGTCTTCGCCGCGACGCTGGGCCTCGCCGAAGTCTCCGCCGCCGTCTTCCTCTCCGTCTCCGGCGCCGTCGCCGCCAGTTTCGCCTTCGCGCTCCCCGTGGCGACGCCGCCGAACGCCATCGTGTTCGGGTCGGGGTACATCGAGCAGAACCACATGATGCGCGCCGGCGTCGTCCTCAACCTCGTGATGACCGTCGTCCTGACGGGCCTCATCTGGCTGATGTTCCAGTTCGTCTGGCCTGCCGTCCTCTGGTAGGCGACTCGCCTTCACTGCGCTCCTCTTCTCTCCTACTCCCCGTCCCCCGACCACTCCCCACCCACCCGATCGACCCCCATCAGGTCCTCGCCCGCGTGCTCCGTGAACGACACCTTCAGGTTCGGCTCGGGAATCGACCACGTCTCCGCCGCCAGTTCCATCGCGGCCAGCGCGAACGCCCGCCTGCGCTCGAAGGGCCGTCCCTCGCGCACGTCCGCCGAGAGGAAGCAGAGCGGTCCCTCGACGGCGCGGCCGAGCGAGAGGTTCGCCGCGGGGTGTTCGCGTATCACCACCGCGACGTGGCCCGTCGTGGTCGCCATCTCCTCGGCGTACAGGTCCGTCACTCGCTCGGTGACCGCGCGCTTCTCCGCCTCGGTGGCGTCCGCCGTCGTGTCGAACTGCAAGAGTGGCACGCCGCGGGCTACGCCCGTCGGGAAGTTAACTCGGGGGCGTCTCCCGCGCCCGTCACCTCACACGTCGTACACCGGGATGCGCGCGTAGCGGGCGTAGACGGTGCCGAGGACGGCGCCGTAGGCGACGTGGGCCACCAGCGTGAGGACGAGGAACAGCGCCAGCGAAGCGCCGGCCTGCCCCGTCCAGAAGGCGACGGCGAACCCCGTCCAGACGATGGCACCGAAGACGGCACCTTGACGATCACCGCGTCTCCGGGGAGGAAGAGGGCCAACGAGACGAACAGCAGGGGGAGCGTCGTCATCCCGCCGCCGACGAAGATTATGGTCCCGTAGAGGAAGCTCGGTCCGAGGGCGACGATGTCCGAGAGGCCGGCGACGGCCGACAGTTCGAACGCGCCGAGCACCCACGCGAGGGCGAGGAACGGCGCCATCGAGGCCATCCCCGCCAGCCCCGCGGCGGCGCCGAGGACCGCCTGCCGCACGCCGAGCAGTTGCGCGTCGCTCGCGTCCGCCTTCGGCCGAGACATCTGCGAGCGCTGCGACGCCTGCGACTGTTGAGACACCTGTGAACCCTGGGACACCGGCGACTGTTCGTCGTTCGACATAGTGAACTACTAGCACGCCGCGAGCAAAAGCGTTCTCGCCCACTCGCGGTCGTCTCGGGGGAGTCGACCGACTGTCAGCGACGTGCCCAGTCGAGCATCCGGGCGTAGAACGGGTCCGAGGCGAGGGCGTCGGCGTCGCCGACGAGGACCAGCGACTTCTTCGCCCGCGTCAGCGCGACGTTGATGCGGCGGTAGTCCTCGAACAGGGGGCCGTCGAGCGTCCCGGTGGCGACGAACGAGACGATGACGACTTCCTTCGAGGAGCCCTGGAACCGGTCCACCGTGTCCACGGTCACGTCCGTTCGCTTGCTTATCTCGGCCACCTGCGCGCGGAACGGCGCGATGACGCCGACGTCGTCGGGGTCGACGCCCGCCGCGACGAACGCCTCGACGAGTTCGGCCACGCGGTCGGCCTCGACGGGGTTGGTGTTGCCCACGCGCGACCCGCCGGGGTCCACGAAGGCCACCGGGTCCCGGAGGGCCGCGGGGAGGGCCGACTCGTCCACGCCGAGGTCCGAGAGTCGCTGTGCCGCGACATCGCCGGTGGCGGGTCGGAGCGCGCCGTCGTAGAACTCCGCCGACGAGAACGCCTGAATCCGCTGGCTCATCCGGTACTGGCGGTCCAGCATCACGGACGCCTCGGGCGCGGCGTCGATGAGCCGTTCGAACAGCGACCGCTGGAGGTCGTTCTCGGCTCTGACCACGGGCGGCAACTGCTCGTGGTCGCCGACGAGGACGAAGCGGTCCGCGCGGTTGACGGCGGCGAGCGTCCCGGGTTCGGTCAACTGCGACGCCTCGTCCACGAGGGCCACGTCGAACGACTGCTCGCGCATCACGCGCGACCCGCAGGAGGAGGTGGTGGCGGCGACGACGGGCGCGTTCGTCAACTCCGCGGCGCGGCCGTTCGGATCGCCCGTCGTCTTCAGGTGCAGGTCCAGCATGTCCTCGCGGATGCCGTTCTCCGTGCCGACGCGAATCGCCTCCTCGAAGCCCTGGTCCCGGAGCGCTTCGAGGGCGTGTCCACCGCGCGGTTGGTGAACGCCGACAGGAGGACGCGTTCGCCGTCGGCGACGAGGGCCCGGACGATGCGGGCGATGGTGTACGTCTTGCCCGTCCCCGGCGGGCCGTGGACGAGGGCGAAGTCGTCGGCGTCCACCGCGAGTCGCACCGCCTCGTTCTGCGCCTCGTTGTTGTCGATGTACGTCTCGGCGCTCCGGTCGGCGAAAGCGGGCGCGCGACGGCCGAACAGCACGTCCTTTCTGTCCTCCCCGCCCTTCAGCAGTGCGTCGTGGACGGCGGTCAGCATCCGCGACACCGAAATCTCGGAGGGGTAGACGTCGAGTCGACGGAGTTCGACGGGTTCGTCCGCCGTGACGACGACGTCGTCGCCGAGTTCGCGGATGCGACAGAGTTCGGCGTGCCCGCCCACCGGGTCGCCGTCGCTGGCGAGGCAGACGTCGCCCTCGCGAAGTTTCGACACCGCGCCGTCGGGCTTCCGCGCGCGCAGTTCCCAGCGCTGCCCCTCGATTTCGCGGCGGTCGACGGGTTCGAGGTCTATCAGGGCCCGGTCGTCGGCCGCGCGTTCCGCCGCGGACTGCTCCCAGAGTTTGCGGTACTCCGCGTGCGTCTCCCGCCGTTCCTCCTCGATGGCGCGGTAGAGCCGGTCGAAGTACTCGCGTTCGTCGTCGGGGAGCGGGGTCCCTATCTGGCCGGCCTTCGACTCCTGGTCGAGGCGGCCGGAGACGACCATGCAGGTGTCCTGCTCGAAGCAGTACTCGCACTTGGCGTCCGCCTCGAACCCCGTCGGCACCGACACGTCGAACTCCATCGCGGCTATCTCGTTGCGTTTGCGGACGACGAACTCCAAGAGGCCCTTCCCGATGGAGAACTCCTTGGCCGGCGAGAGGTCGCCCGTCTCCTCGTTTCGCTCCAGCGCCGTGTTCTTCGTGTAGAGGAGCGTCCCCGTGTCGGCGGGGACGCCGCGTTCGTCGAGGACGAGGGCGTAGGCGGCGGCCTGAATCTTGTCCTGGAACCGGGGGTCGCGCTTGAGATTCTTGCCCGTCTTCAGTTCGACGGGCATCCCTCGTCGGAGGGCGTCCGCGCGGCCCTTGATGCCGAACGTCGGCGAGATGAGCGTGTACTCCGAGCGCCAGCCGTCCTCTTCGGTCAGGGTGCCCTGCGCCAACCACCCCTCGATGGCGGCGGCGTTCCTGCGCACCTCGTCCTCGACTTCGGTGGCGTCGCGGCCCAGCAAGCCGAGTTGCAGGCCCGCCTCGGCGACGCGTTCCGCGATGGACTCCTCTAACTCACGGCCGCGCAACAGGTCGCCGAACACCTCGTGGACGATAGTCCCCTTCACCACGGGGTAGTTCAGCGGGATGCCCGACAGTTTGTTCAGGTAGTACATCCGGGGGCACTGCACCCACGAGCGAACGTCGGTCACGTCGACGAGGAAGTCGGGTTCGAGGACGGCGTACGACTCCTTGGCCGTCGAGTACGTCGTCTCGCCGCGGTACTCCGACTCCTCGACCTCGGTGACGAGGAGGTCCATGCCGGGTTCCGCCAAGTCGGCGGTGTGGGTCCACTTCCCCCACAGCGTCACCCGGACGAGGGCGTCGCCCGCGTCGGCGTCCGTC
>NZ_WPCD01000157.1:0-8649 GCF_009741955.1 Halogeometricum sp. CBA1124
CGAACGCGACGACCTGTTCGACTACATCGACGACCTGCAGGAGACGACGGACGTCGAAGACCTGACCGAACTGGAGGTCGAACCCGACGTCATCACCGACCACGCGCCGTTCGTCCCCGACGGGGCCGCCGCGGGCGACATGGTCCGGAAGGTGACGTCGTTCCAGCGCAAGTCCGTCGAAGCCTACTTCGAGGGCGAGTACAAGGGGATGGACCCCAACCGCGTCCGCGTCGGCACCATCCACTCCGCGAAGGGTCGCGAGGCCGACCACGTGTTCGTCTCCACCGACCTGACCGAGAAGGTGGTCGAACAGATGGCCGCCTCCGTGGACGACGAGGACGTCGACGGCGTCGACGAGTTCACCTCAACGACGAACCCCGTCCCCATCCTGACCGACAACGAACGCCGCGTCTTCTACGTCGGGATGTCCCGCGCCCGCGAACGCCTCGTCATCCTGGAGAACCTCATCAAGGGCGCGCCGACGCTCCCCGTGAGCGTCCTGCTCCACAACGAAGTCCGCGACACGCCGGTCGAGGAACTGCTGGAGGAGGCGCAGACGGGCGACGCGCCGGCGCCCGAAGCGTAGGGCGATGCCGGACGCACCCGAGTCGCTGCCCCCGCCCGAGACGGACCCGGCGTTCCTCGACGCCGCAATCGCCGACACCGACGCCGCCGGGTTCGTCGCCGTCGGCGACCGGTTCGACGACGACGTGCGCTACCTCACCCGCTTTTCGGGGCCGGACCGCGACTACGCGTTCGTCTACGCCGACGGCGAGGCGACGCTCTGCGCGCCCTCGTTGTTCGGCGAACAGGCCGAACGCGAGTTCGCCGGGACGGTCCGAACCGACGACGCGGGCGCCCTGCCGGCGTCCGCGCCGCGAACGTCCTCGACGAGTGCGGCGCGTCTGGGCACTGCTCGTCCCGCGGTCGATACCGCACGACGCCGCCGTCCACCTCGAACGCGCGGGCTACGAACTCGAGTCCACGACGGCCGTCGCGGACGCCCGCCTGACGAAGACCGACGCCGAACTCGACTGCCTCCGGCGCGTCCAACGCGCCGCCATCCGGGGAATGGCCCGCGCCGAGGAGATTCTCGCCGAGAGCGCCGCCGAGGGCGACGAACTCGTCTGGCGGGACGCCCCCCTCTCGACGGAACGCCTCCGGCGGCAGGTGAACGCCGAACTCGCCGTCTACGGCGTCCGTGACGCGGACAACACCGTCGTCGGCGCGGGACCGACCTGCGCGGACCTGCACTACGCCGGGACTGACGTTCTCCGGCCCGGCGAGACGGTGCTGTTGGACCTCTCGCCGCGCGGCCCCCACGGCTACTACGGCGACCTGTCCCGCACGTACGTCGTCGAGAGCGACGGCGGGTGGGAGCGACGCGCCTACGTCGCCGTCGAGGCGGCGCTGAAGGCCGGACTGGACGAGATAGCACCCGGCGCGGACGCGAACGCCGTCCACCGGGAGGCCGCCGCCGAACTCGCCGCCCACGGCTTCGACCCGAACGCCGACGAGGGCGAGGCGGGCTTCACCCACGGCACGGGCCACGGCGTCGGCCTCTCCCTGCACGAGGGGCCGTCGCTCCGGGAGGCGGTGGAACTCGACGCGGGGATGGTGTTCACCGTCGAACCCGGCGTCTACGACCCCGAACGCGGCGGCGTCCGACTGGAGGAACTGGTCGCCGTCACCGACGACGGACACGAGATACTCCACGAGTACCCGCGGTCGTTCACGCCGCGGACGGAGTAGTCGCGCGCCGACCGGCGGCCGAAGGCGCTACTCCTCGTCGTCCGGCGTCTTCACGACTTTTCCGACGACCGATTCGCCGACTTTCGCGGGGATGTCCGTCGGCGTCGTCAGGTAGTGCGGGAGGACGACCATCAGGACGGCGACGGCGAGGAGGCCGCCGCCGAGTATCTGCTGGCCGTCGAGGAGCGTGTTCAACCCGTAGACGCCGACGGGAACGGCGAATATCAGCGTCGCCGCGAGTTGAATCGTCCCGAGGATTCCGAGGCGCATCGACCGACAGATAGCGGTGCGGAGGAAAAAGCACCTCGGTGTGGACGCACCGCCGGACGCGTCGGCGTGGCCGCGGCACGGCGACACGGCTAACCCGTCGGGGAGTGAGACGGTCCGTATGGTCTCGACGGTCCCCGCGACTGCCGTGCAACTGGCCGGCCTGAGCGTCTCCCTCTCCGTCCTCGTCGTCTTCGCCATCGTCGTCGCCGCCGTCGTCCTGTTCGTCACCGAGGCGGTGTCGCCCGACGTGACGGCCATCGCCGTCGTCGTCACCCTCGTCGCCCTCGAACCGTTCACGGGCGTGTCCGCCGTCGAGGGCCTATCGGGCTTCTCGAACCCGGCGACGGTGACGATTCTGGCGATGTACATCCTGAGTAGCGGCATCGAGCGGACGGGCGTCGTCCGCCGTCTGGGCGTCGAAGTCGCCCACCTCACCCGCGGGTCGGAGAACCGCCTGCTGGCCGCCATCATCGGCCTCACGGGACCCATCGCGGGCCTCGTGAACAACACGCCCGTCGTCGCCGTCTTCATCCCGATGGTGACGGACCTCGCCAACGAGGCGGGCGTCTCGCCGTCGAAACTGCTCATCCCCCTCTCCTACGCGTCGATGCTCGCCGGGACCCTGACGCTGTTCGGGACGGCGACGAACCTCGTCGCCTCCGAGTTGTCCGCGGAACTGCTGGGCCGGCCGTTCGGCGTGTTCCTGCTGACGCCGGTGGCCGTCGTCGTCTTCCTCGTCGGCGCGGCGTACCTCCTCACCGTCGGGAAGTGGCTGTTGCCCGCCCGCGTCCCGCCGGGGTCGCGGACGGAACGGTACGAGGTGCAACCGTACCTCGCGCGCGTCCTCGTCACCTCCCGGTCGCCGTTCGTCGGCACCACCGCGCAGACCGTCGCCGAGGACGCGCGCCGGGACCTCGGCCTCGACGTGTTGGACGTGGTGCGGGGGGCGGACCACTTCCCCGCCGCGGAGTCCGACCGGGAGTTGCGGTCCCGCGACGTGCTGACCGTCCGCGGCGATCCGCCGACCATCCAGCGGTTCGTCGAGTTCGGGTCGCTCCGCCGCCTCCCGCGGGCGGCGGTGACGGACGCGGAACTGGACAACCCCGAGCGCTCGACGCTGGTCGAACTCGTCGTGCCCCCCTTCGTCGTCGCTGGTCGGCGAGACGGTCGAGACTGCTCGCCTCCGCGAACGTTACGACGCCACCGTCCTCGCCATCCGGAGCGCCGGCGGCGAACTCGTCCGCGACGGCATCGGCGCGACGAAACTGGGAGGCGGCGACGCCCTCCTGATGCAGACGACGGAGGAGGCGGCGGAGTTCCTCGCGGACAACGACGACTTCGTCGTCACCGGCGAGGTGTTCGACGAGGTGATGGCTCGCGTGCGCGAGGGCGGCGTGAGTTCGACGGCCGTCGCCGCCTTCGGCACCCTGTTCGGCGTCGTCGCACTGGCCGCCCTCGGCGTCCTCCCCATCGCCGTCGCCGCCCTCGCGGGCGTCGTCGCCATGATAGTGACGGGCGTCCTCTCGCCGAACGAGGCGTACGACGCGGTGAACTGGAACGTCGTCTTCCTGTTGGCGGGCATCGTCCCCCTCGGCATCGCCCTCCGGGAGACGGGCGCGGCCGCACTCGTCGCCGACGGCGTCGTCGGCGCGACGGCCGGACTCCCCGCCGTCGTCGTCCTCGGCCTGTTCTACCTGCTGACGGGCGGGTTCGCCAACGTCATCACGCCCGTCGCCAGCGTCGTCCTCTTCCTGCCCATCGCCGTCTCGACGGCGACCAGCATCGGGGCCGACCCGTTCTCGTTCGCCCTCGCGGTGACGTTCGCGGCGACGACGGCGTTCATGACGCCCGTCGGGTACCAGACGAACCTCATGGTGTACGGTCCCGGCGGCTACCGGTTCACCGACTACGTCCGCGTCGGCGCGCCCCTGCAACTCCTCCTCGCCGTCGTCACGTCGGCGGCGATAGCGCTCTACTGGGGCGTGTGACCGGCGGCGGAGCGCTCCCGCTACTTGACGACGCCCTCCGGAAGTTCCTCGACGTCCTCGGCGCCCAGTCCGGTCGTGACGATGAGGCGCAGGCCCCGGCGGACGGACATGTCCACCTCGAACACGTCCTCGGGCGGCACCATGATGAGCGACCCCGCCGTCGGGTTGGGGCTGTGCGGGAGGAACACCGTCAGCAACTCCGGCGAGTCCGTCGCCCGTTCGGCGCTCTGCGGGCCGTCGTTCGTCACGAAGCCGATGGAGTAGACGCCCTCGCGGGGGTACTCGACGAGGACGACGTGGTCGAACCCCTCGCTCTGCCGCGCGAGGGACTCGGACACCTGCCTGACGCCGAAGTAGATGGTTCGGACGAGGGGGACGAGGCGCACGCCGCGTTCGAAACCGCCGAACAGGCGACGGCCGAGTTCCTGCGAGGCGACGTAGCCGGCGGCGGTGAGCGTGACGGCCAGAAGCGTCGCCGCCAGCAGTTGCGCGAGCAACAGTTCGTCCCCGGTGAACGTCCGCAGGCGCGTCGTCGCGACGATGGGGTCGAGGACGATGCCGGTGAGGCGGTCGAACACGAAGTCGAGGACGAACACCGTCACCGCCAACGGCGCGACGAGGAACAGTCCCGTGACGAAACTGGTCCGGAGTCGGGTGAGAAGCGACATCGTGCGGGGGTGGGAGAGCGACGACAAAAGTGTATCCCGCCGCCGAGTTCACACGACCGTCGGCGAGCGGTCGCCCAATTTCGTGATGCTTTTCACGTGTGGGACGAGACGGGAGGTATGTTCACAGGGATAGTCGAAGGGACGGGCGTCGTCGTCGCCGCGACGGACGACGACGGCGGCCGTCGCCTCCGTCTCAGCCCCGACGCGACGTTCGAAGACCTCCACCACGGGCAGTCAATCGCCGTCAGCGGTGTCTGCCTCACCGTCGAGGAGTTCGCGGCCGACGGGGAGTGGTTCGAGGTGTTCCTCGCCGCGGAGACGGTCGAGAAGACGTACCTCGGCGACGTGGCCGAGGGCGACCGGGTGAACCTCGAACGGGCACTCCCCGCGGACGGGCGTCTCGACGGCCACATGGTGCAGGGCCACGTCGACACGACGACGACAATCACGGGCATCGAACGCGTCGGCGACGACTGGTTCTTCGAGTTCGAACTCCCCGCGTCGATAGCGAAGTACGTCGTCGCGAAGGGCTCTATCTGTCTGGACGGCATCAGCCTGACCGTCGCCGACCGGCGCGACTCGGACTTCGCCGTCGCCATCATCCCGACGACGTACGACCTGACGACGCTCTCGGAGAAAGCGGTGGGCGACCCCGTCCACGTCGAGGTTGACGTGGTCGCGAAGTACGTCGAGAACATGGTGTCGGGCTACGCCGACGCCCTGCAGTAGCGACCTCTCGGTCTGCCGCCGCCCGCGCCGTCTACTCGGCCTCGGTCGTCTCCGTCTCCGACTGGACCGCGCCGTCGTCGTACGCGGGCGTGTGCGCCTTTCGGTAGGCCTGCCGGTAGCGCCGAATCTTCCGGATGAGGTACAGCCCGAACACGCTGTCGTAGACGAGGACGTACGCGAGGAACGCCCACAGTCCGGAGAGCGGGGTGAACGTCTGGATGAGGCCCGACCCGATGCCGACCGTGGCGTTGTACGTCGCGTGGACGAACGCCGCGATGAGCAGTCCCTTGACGACGATGGGGCCGCGGTTGTCGGGGTTGTACTTCGCCAGTCCGAGGTAGTAGCCCGCGATGGCGGAGTAGATGACGTGCCCCGGCCCGGCGAGGGCGCGGACGGCCGTGATGCCCCCGCCCATCCCGATGAGTCCCAGTCCGAGGTCCAGTTCCGCCGTCGGGAGTTCCCGCGTGATGTAGAGGGCGTTCTCGATGAACGCGAAACCGAGGCCGGCCATCGCCCCGTACACCGCGCCGTCGACCACCGAGTCGAACCGGTCGTCGGTGTAGGCGTACAGGCGAACCGCGAGAAGCTTCACTATCTCCTCGATGGGGCCGACGACGATGTAGAAGAACAGCACCGTCCCGAGGAAGCCGAGCCCCTGGAAGTAGGGCTGGAGGGCACCGTTGAGGACGGCCGCGAAGTTGGCCGTCAGGACGCCGAGCAGGAAGGTTCCGACCAGAAGCGACAGGGGTTCGTTCGTCGTCACGTCGGAGTAGTACACGTAGGCGGCCAGTCCCAGCGCCGGAATCGCCGAGAGAACCGTGAGGAGACCGATTTCGAGGTTCGTCACTGCGGCCAACCCGCCGATACCGACGAGGAGGAGGAACGCGACGGCGACGATGACGAACCGCGCCGAGGCCGCGAACAGCCGGTACAACGCCACCGCGAGGCCGTCGACGGACGTTCGTTCCTCCCACGTCGAGATGTCGTAGAGGTCCTTGGAACCGTCCGACGCGCGTTCGACCGGGTCTCGTCTCTCAGCCATCGCCCTGACTATACAACCGGTCGCCGCGTAATAGCTTCGGCCGAACCGCGGCGCCCCAGGGGCGAAACGGGCGCTTGAAAGGGGGCGCGGCCCTACGTTCGCCGACGACATGCACTTCGACCAACGAACGCAGGCCGCCCTCCGCGACGCCGGACTCACGACCGAGGAGATTCGGGAGGCGTCCGACGCCGTCGCGGCGGCGGTCGAACGCGACGCCGAGACGCTTCGGGCGTTCTTCGCCGGCGGGGAGACGGTGTACTCCGACATGGAGATGGCGCACAGCGCCTCCGAGATACAGGAACACGAGGTCGAGTTCCTCGACCTGTTCACGCACGGGAGCGACCTCCGCGGGTACCTCCGCTTCGACTCGTGGGGCGTACCCGTCGAGGGCGGCCGCGTCCTGTCGGACGAGCGGGTGGAACTGTCGCTGGGACCGACGGTGGACGCCCGCGTCCGGTTCGCACGCGACCCGGACCTGTTGCGATGAGCGAGGCGGCCCGCGTCCGCGTCCGCGGCATCTACACGACGGCCGTGACGCGCCTCCTCCTCGACGCCGGACACGAGGTGGTGCAGGCCTCCGAACCGATTCGCGCGCGCTTCGACGCCGACTTCGGCGACGGCCACCACGAGGTGACGGTGGCGACGACGGACGACCGGCAGGGCGTCGGCGTCCACGGCGACGCCGGCGACGTCGCGGCCGTCGCCGACCGCCTGCGAGACGTCGGCGTCGACGCGTTCGCGTGGGCGGACCCCGCGCCGCCGGGTGCGGTGTTCGACGCGCGCGTGACGGAGACGAAAGGCTCGGGCGCGGTCTGTTCGCTCGGCGGCACCGATGGACGCGGTCCATCGAGCAGCCGGAGTTCCTCCGGCGAGGCGGAGGGGTTCCTCCCGTTCCGCGAGACCGACGACCGAATCGAGGCGGGCGACGCCGTCCGCGTGCAGGTCCGCGACTCGGAACCGCCGTGGAGCGACCGCCGGGCCTCGCTGAGCACCGACGTGCGCGCCGACGGTGGCCTGGCGACGCTGGTCCACGGCCGCGACGGCGTGACGGTCGACACCCGCGACGACGCCGCCGGCCGCGAACTCGTCGGCATGACCGACTTCCTCTCCGTGGCGGTGCCCGACGGGTGGGGCATCGAGTGGTCTCACGCGGCGACGAAGGCCGACATGGACGCCCTCGAGACGGCGCTCGAACGCGCCGCCGAACGCGCCGCGACGATGGACGACGCCCTCGCGGCCGTCGGCGGGGTCGAACCCCTCCGCGAACTCGCCGCGCCCGGCGCGGGCGAGTGGGTGTGGTTCGGCCGGGAGTCCCGCTTCGAACTCGACGAGTACAGGCGGCAGGTGGAGACGACGATGCCCGGACACCACCGGACGAAAGCCGCCTGCGAGGCGGCGAGTGCGGGCGTGGACTTCGTCGAGGCGATGTGCGCGCCCTCGGGCGAGTTCCGGTTCGACGTGGTGACGCGGCAGTTCGGACCGGTCGAGGGCGACACCGTCGCCATCGGCCACGGCAAGCCCGACGGCCGGGCGTTCTCGCTGGGCCGCGGCGAGGTGGTCGAGTGGGACACCGACGGGACGCTGTCGGTGGAGCGGACGCTCTCCGGGAGCGGGACGTACGACGCACTCGGGACGCCCCGAGAGGCGGGCGACACGGCGCTCACCAAGTTCCGCGAGGGACGGTGGTGGTATCCGACCGTCTACCGAAGCGCCGACGGCGACCTGAAGGGGACGTACGTGAACGTCTGCACGCCCGTCGAGTGCTTCCCGGACGAGGTGCGCTACGTGGACCTGCACGTCGACGTGATAAAACACCCCGACGGCGCCGTCGAACGCGTGGACGACGACGAACTCGACGAGGCCGTCGCGGCCGGCACGGTGAGCGAGGAACTCGCGGAGAAGGCCCGGTCCGTGGCGTCGAGTCTGGAGAACGCGCTCGGGTCGTGAGGCGGCGCGCGGCGGGTCCGTCCGCCGCCACCGGCGCAGTCGACGACGGCAAAGATTTATCCGCGGCGTCCGATACTGCGCGGACGTGAGTGGTTCACCCGACGACGACGTGGTGGTGCGACAGTTGGACACTGACGCGGACGACCCGGCGCTCGCAGTCGCCGAAATCGTGGCCGAACTCGAAGGGACGGACGCGGCGAGACTGCAACCGACCTACGACCAGTTGGACCACGTCTCGACCACGTGTTCTCGA
>NZ_WPCD01000051.1:0-18040 GCF_009741955.1 Halogeometricum sp. CBA1124
CTCGCCCGTACTCATCTTCGCGAACAGACCGACCTGGAGGAGTCGAACGTCCAGCGCATCTCGACGCGTTCCCCAGCACGAAACGGTGCCGCTCTCGGCACTCGAAGGAAACAACATGGACGAAGTGTACGACAAGATAGCGGAGTACTTTGGGTGAGTACCGTGCCTGAAGTCACATCCGGCGACGACGGGGTGCAGATTGACCTCATCAGTGCCGCCCGCATGGAAGGGCTGGCCAGCATGGAGAAGATCCGTCTCATCCTCGACGGCGTCCGCGACGGGAACATCGTCATCCTCGAAGAGGGACTCTCGCCGGACGAGGAGTCGAAACTCATCGAAGTGACGATGACGGAGATAAGCCCCGACGAGTTCAACGGAATCGAAATCGAGACCTATCCGCAGTCGAAGGGCGGGCAGGGCTTCCTCGGCCGACTGATGGGCAAAGAGGACACCAAGAAGCTCACCGTCATCGGCCCGGCCAACCAGATTCAGACGCTCCACAAGGACGAGAACCTCATCAGCGCGCTCGTCTCGCGGAAGTAGCCGACGCCGCGTCTTCGCCGACCCACGCTCGACCACCAACCCAACCCACGCCGGCGGCGCGTCTCGACCGACGGATTCGGACGCTCGGCGGCCGCGACAAAACACACGACGAGAACGGACACACATGCCCCACCAATGTACGAACTGCGGGAGGGTGTTCGCCGACGGCTCGAAAGAGATGCTGTCGGGGTGCCCCAACTGCGGCGGGAACAAGTTCCAGTTCAGCCCCTCGGGCTCCGGGAGCGACGCCGCCGCGTCCACCACCGACAGCCGACCGGCGTCGTCCGACGCGACGCCGTCGTCGGGGCGCGCCGCCGACGCCGATGCGGACACCGACACCGCCACCACTGACCGAGAATCCGCCAACGACGACGCGGGTTCGACGACGTGGAGGCGCGCCGCCTCGCGGGCGGCCGACGCCGTCGACCCGCGTTCCGGGAGCCGACGGTCGGACTCCGGCGACGACGACGGCGGGCGACCCGACGCACCCGGACGCGACACCCAGAACCGACAGACGGACAGCTCGAACGACCTCGACGACGCTCGCCGCCGCGGGCAGTCGCTCCGTGAGTGGGCGAACTCGCGCGGCTTCGCGAGCGAAGTCGAAGGCGCGGACGACGAGACGACGCTCCGTGAGAACCGGCGGCGGACCGGCGACGCGCAGCGACGCCCGCCGGAACGACGGCCGGAGCCCGAGTCGTCGCCGTCTCCGAACGCGTCCGAGTCGTCGCCGTCTCCGAACGCGTCCGAGTCGTCGCCGTCTCCGGACTCGTCCGAGTCGTCGCCCGACTCGGCATCGACTTCCGACACCTCGACGGCGTCGCCCGATACGGCACCGACGCCGTCCGAATCGTCGGCACCGTCTGAACCGTCCACGACGCCATCCGACACACCGCCGACGCCGTCCGACACCCCCACCGATACGTCTACGGACGAACCGTCGGTGTTCGGCGACGAGGTGGAGGACGACGCGCAGGCGAGCGCACGGTCGGACGTGGTGTCGCCGGACGAGATTCGCGCGGCGTCGGAGAACGCCGACGACAGACCCTCGGACGCGGACGGGCGGGTCATCGAACCGCAGAGCGACGACCGCCCGGACCTCGACGAACTCCGCGAGGAACTGAACGACCAGTTCGAGAGCATCAAAATCGTCGCGCCGGGCGAGTACGAACTCAACCTGATGGAACTGTACGACCGACCCGAGTACATCATCTCGCTCCGCGAAGACGGCCGGTACGTCATCGAAGTGCCGGACACCTGGGACAGCCACGACGACCCCTGAGTCGTCGCAGTCGCGGTCACGCGGTCGATTCCCCCATCCACTCCCGTTCCACCGACTTCCCCCGTCCTTCTTCCCCTCGGCTTCGCTCCCGCACTCTTTCCCGCTCGTTTCGACTCCGCCCGCTCGTTTCGACTCCGCCCGCTCGTTTCGGCTCCGCCCGCTCGTTTCGGCTCCACCCGCTCGTTTCGGCTCCCTGCTTTCCGCCGCGTGACCCCTTCGTTTCCACTCGAACCGGGTCGCTCGGCCGACTCGACTTCCCGCACCCGTCTCCAATCCCCCCGGTACCGGTGCTATCCGCCGGTTGCTGAACCAATAGGCGGCCGAAGTCCCACCTTTCGACGATGGCATCGTCCCTCCAGCGCCGCGCCCACGACGCCCTGATGTGGTTCCCCGCGCTGTTGGCCCGCCTCGGCCTGGTGGACCGCGAGAAGGGGTCGCGGGCGTTCGACCTCGCGGTTCCGGTGATGGTCACCGGCGGGATGCGGACGCTGCTCCGCATCGCCGACTTCCTGATGGTGAGCCTCGCACTCGGCGAGGCGGCGGTGGCGGGACTCGAACTCGGCTTTCAGTACTACTTCATCCCGTTCGGACTCGCCCTCGCGCTGACCAGCGGTACCATCAGCGTCGTCTCGCGGGTCGTCGGCGCGGGCAACTACGACGCCGCGGACTTCGCGGTGAAGCAGTCGCTGTGGCTCTCGATTCTCCTCTCCGTTCCCATCACCGCCGCCGGATGGGTGTACGCGACGCCGCTCATCGACCTCCTGACGAACGACCCGGCGGCCATCGAACTCGGGAGCGCGTACCTCCGAATCGTGATGTTGTCGGTGACGTTCCGCTTCTGGAGCATGATCGCCGCCCGCGCTCTCGCGCGTCGGCGACACCCGGACGCCGATGTACGTCCGCCTGCTGACGCTCCCGACGAACGTCGCGCTGAACGCCGTCCTCATCTTCGGCCTGTTCGGCGCGCCGGCACTCGGTGTCGAAGGCGCGGCGTGGGGCACCGTCGCCGCCAACACGCTCGCGGCGGTCATCTTCTTCGGACTGCTCGCCTCCGGGCGGTGGGACGTGCGACTCCGCCTCGGCGGCAAGCAGTGGGACTGGGGCGTCGTGGCCGAAATCGTCCGCGTCGGCCTCCCCCTCGCCGGGACGCGCCTCTCCCGGACGTTCGGTCGGTTCCCGTTCCTGTTCGTCCTCGGCGTCCTCGGCACCGACGTCGTCGCCGCGTACGCCATCGGTCGGCGCGTGATGCTGCTGGCGCTCATGCCGGCGTGGGGCTACTCCACGGCCGCCTCGACGCTCGTCGGACAGGCGGTCGGCGGCGGTGACGACGCCGAGGCGACGGAGTACGGCTGGCAGACGCTCCGCATCGCCCTCGTGACGCAACTGCTCATCGCGGCGGTCATCTTCCTCGCCGCCGAGCCACTGGCGCAGGTGTTCGGCGCGGGTAACGTCGCTCTCACGACGACGTTCATCCGCGTGTTCGGCCTCGGCGTGGCCGGGTTCAGCGTCTCGCGAACGATGCGCGGTGCCCTCCGCGGCGCGGGCGACACCCGCTGGCCGTTCTACGGCGGTCTGCTCGGGACGTACGTCGTCCGTCTCCCCGTCGCCTTCGCCGCACTCCCCGTCGGGTTCGCCGTCTCGGCGTTCGGCGTCACCGTCGCCCCCGGACTCGGGTGGGCGCTCCCGGCCGTCTACGCGGCCATCCTCGCCGACATGTCGCCCGCGCCGTCGTCAACGGGGCGCGGTACTACAGCGGCGAGTGGCTTCGCGTCGCCCGGGAGTCGAACGTCGGCTCTGCGGCCGACTGAGCGACGCCCCGACGGACCGGACCGACGCGGCCAACCGACCGCCGGTTCCGGCGTCGACTCTCCCCGTTCGGGCCGTCTGTGCCCCGCGAACCCCTCCGTTTCCACTCGAACCCGAAGTGAACTCGAATGCGAGTGATGTCCTCTCCGGTCGGGACGACGGTGGCCGATATTGAAGCCTTTAAGCGCCAGCACTCTCTGCGTGACAGTATGAGCCAAGCGACGAAGATCGTCATCGGAACCGTCGGTGTCGCCGCGTTTCTCGCTATCGCACTCCTCGCCGTCCTCGCGTTCGGGTAGGCGGACGCGAACCGGTCGGCGGACACGAACCGGTCGGCGGACACGAACTGGTCGGCGGCCACGAATTGACCAGCGAACGCGAACGCACCGCTGAAGGCGGCGCGGTTCGAACCGCGTCCATGTTCGAATCCCGTGACCTCCCAGACGACGTCGCCGCCGTCCGCGACGAACACGCCCCGGACGCCCTCGTCCTCTCGGCGGCGGCGGACTTCGAGACCATCCCGCCCGCCGCGGCGGAGGACCTGGGTCTCCTCGTCGATTCGCTCGACCCGGCGACGTATCCGGCCGACTGGCTCCCGGACGACGCGCCCGCACTCCTCGTCCGCTATGCGGGCGGCGACTTCACCATCGGGATGCCGGGCGACGGCACCGTCGTCTGGACGCGACAGACCGTCCCGCCGTGCGTCGTCGCGAAGAAACGCGCGGAGGGGACGCCGACGGACTTTCTGGACTTCCTGTTCGCCGAGGCGTTCGTCCAACTCGGCGCCGGCGTGCCGGAACAGTTCCTCCCGTTCTTCGGCGAGCAGTACCGCGAACTCGACGCCGCGGTTCCCCTCCCGCCGAACGACGTCTACCAGATAGCGGCGGCCCTGTACGAGGCGTGGGTCGGACTCCAGACGCGGCCGATGTTCGAGTCGTGGGAGTCGGACCACCCGCGACTGTACGACGCGTGGCGCGACGCCGGCCAGCGACTGGAGGGGCGACTCGACACCCTACCGCGCGCGTCGCCCGCGGGAACACCTCGTTCGCGGAGGCGACGGAGTACGCCTGCTCGGCCGTCAAACACGGACTCGACCTGCCCGCACCGTTCGCGGCCCTCGACACGGAGGCGTACGTCGAGTACGGCCCGAGTTACGGCGTCCGCTGGGCGAGGAAGACGTTCGAGCGACTCGAGACAGACACCGACACGGACGCGGACGAAGCCTGAGACTGCCGGTCAGCCCCGCGGATTCTGCCCGCCTCAGAAGTCGCTCGTCACGATGCCGTCCACGTCGAGTTCGACGACGCCCTCGAACAGTTCGCGGAAGCGTTCGAGCGTCGCCTCGTCGTGAACCTCGTTCGAGAGGTGGAACAGGCCGACGGCGTCGTGTTCGTCCAACAGGTCGAGCAGTCGCTTCGTCGCCTCGTAGGCGCCGTCCACGTCGGCGTAGTAAGCCATCTCGGTCACCGAATCCACGCTGACCCGGAGTTTGCCGTCGTGCGATTCGAGG
This sequence comes from Halogeometricum sp. CBA1124, assembly GCF_009741955.1. Lineage (NCBI taxonomy): Archaea > Methanobacteriati > Methanobacteriota > Halobacteria > Halobacteriales > Haloferacaceae > Halogeometricum > Halogeometricum sp. CBA1124. The sequence continues at coordinate 5,142 of NZ_WPCD01000051.1, forward strand.
AAGTTGCGCGTCTGTTCGACGATGCCGTCTAGGTCGTCCGGCGCGGAGACGTAGTGGACGTTGTCGGACCCGCGGCGGGAGTAGCCACGTTCGACCGAGAGCGTGTCGAGGATGACGGCGCGGGACTCGTCCACGTCGTAGTGTTCCAGTTTCTGCTCTACCTCGCGGGCCGTCGTCCGGGTGGAGACGACGAGGAAGTAGTCGGTGTCGGTCTTCAGAAAGTCGGTGTCGATTCGGTCCGTCTCGCCGATGCTCGGATGCAGGAGGAGAATGCCTGTGCCGCCGGGAATCGTGTCCGGCGTGTTCTCGATGGCGAGGGTGTAATCCATACCAGATTCTCCGACCGGGGAACCTTAAGACTGCGGGTGAGTCTCTGTCGCATCCGGCGATTCGCGGACCGCGAACCCCCCTCCGGCGTCGCCATCTCCGTCGCCGTTCCCGTCCGCACTTCGGTTGTTGCCGTCCGCACTTCGGTTGTTGCCGTCCGCACCTCGCTTGTTGCCGCCTCGGCGCTCTCGCAGTACGAAGTCAGAACACGCTGTCGGCCGTCGCGGCGCCGATGACGCTGAACACCGCACCGATGCTCGCCGCCTTCAGCGTGACCCTCAGCACGTCGAGTTGGAGGCTCAACCCGAAGAACGTGTCCGCGTCGCCGGCCATCTCCGAGAGGAACGTCCCCGGCGCGTCGAACGCGAGTGCGAGGATGAGCACCGAGAGGTAGGCGACGAGGATGAGCGAGACGAACCGGGCGGGGACGCCGAGGAGTTCTCGTTCCCGGTCGGGGTCCCTGTCGTCCGCCTTGTAGAGCGCCCCGTACCCGACGGTGAGGACGATGACGGCGGTGAGCACTCCCTGCACGACCGACATGCTGGCCGCGAGGTTCCACACCTCCTCGGTGACGACGAACGGTCCCGCGAGTAGGAACCCCCCGACGACCTGTTGGGCCGTGTCCGCGAGTGCGACCGGCGGCGTCTTCCGACCATGCCCCGATGCTTGCGACGCCTCGGCATAAACCGTCCGGCGCACTCTCTGCACCGACCCGCCGCACGCGACGGGCCGGTCGGCGTCCCGAATCCAGTCACGTTTAGTCGTCCGGCGACGACCCGACCGTATGAGCGTCAGAGACGAGTTCGACGCGTGGGCCACCGACGGCCGCGACAAGGGGATGGAGGAGCGACACTGGCACACGGCCAAGCACGTCCTCGCGCGGATGCCCGTCGAGTCGGGCGACGTGGTGTTGGACCTCGGATGCGGCAGCGGATACGCCGGCCGCGCCCTCCGCGAGACGAAGGACGCGGGGCGCGTGTACGGACTGGACGGCGCCCCGGAGATGGCGCGTAACGCCCGGTCGTACACCGACGACGAGAGCGTCGACTTCCTCGTCGGCGACTTCGACGAACTGCCGTTCGCCGACGACAGTCTCGACCACGTGTTCTCGATGGAGGCGTTCTACTACGCCGCCGACCCCGACCACGCACTCGCCGAAATCGCGCGGGTCCTCCGCCCCGGCGGGACGTTCTTCTGCGCGGTCAACTACTACGAGGAGAACGAGGCGTCCCACGCGTGGCAGGAGAACATCGCGATAGAGATGACGCGGTGGTCCCGGGAGGAGTACCGCGAGGCCTTCCGCGATGCCGGCCTCTACGTCGCCGAACAGGACAACGTGCCGGACTTGGAGATAGAGATTCCGCCCGCGGAGGCGTTCCCCACCGAGAACTGGGAGACGCGCGAGGCGATGGTCGAACGCTACCGGACGCTCGGGACGCTTCTGACCGTCGGCGTCGCGCCCTGACTCTCCGACTCAGTCGCCGGCGACGTCGCGCCCTAACGAACCGTCGGCGCTACGCCTGACCCTCGCGACTCAGTCGCCGTCGGACGCCGTCGGCAGGTCGTCTATCGCCGGCCCGTCTATCACCGACCCGTCGCAGTCGAAGCGCGACCCGTGACACGGACAGTCCCGCGTCCGGTCGCCGTCGTTCCACTCGACCAGACAGCCCATGTGTGGGCAGACGGCGGAGACGGCGTGCAGGCCCGCCTCGTCGTCGCGGTGGACGCCGCGCACGTCGCTGCCGTCTCGGAGCACCGTCGCCCCCCTCGGAGCGAGGGCCTGCACCTCCTCGGACCGGGGCTTCGTCACCCGGTCGCCGGCGAACGAATTCGCCACCTCGGCGTTCTCCTCGACGAACTCGTTCGCCGCCGACGACGGCCCGAGGCGGTCCGAAACCAGTAGCGTCTCGGTCGGCGGTCGGGTCGATCTCGGCCGGTGAGGTGTCGGTCGGTGAGGTGTCGTAGGGCATGGGTACGCCCCGCTGTGAACGAGATAGCCGTGGTAGCGAGGCGTCGGGGAAACTCCTGCTGGTCGCGCGTCCGAACTCTCGCTCGGCTTGACCCCTTCGTTTCGAGTGGAGACTGTGACTGGTCAGCGTCCGGATAGTCGCGTCCGCTCCGTCCGACCGGCGTGTTCGCGCCGCCTCAGTGGCCGGATTCGCGCCATCTCGGTGGCCGGATTCGCGTCCATGCGTTCGATTGGGATGGACTCGACGGAGACGGTCGAAACTGCAGTGGAAGCGGTCGATATCAGTCGCGAAGACGGCCGAAACGGCCGAGTCAGGCGGTCACAGTCCGCCGCGTTCGCCGGTCCGACCGCCGAAGCGTTCGATGACGACGAAGCTGAGGCTGGTGACGACGAGGAGGACACAGCCCATCGCCGTGGCGGGGCCGAGTCGCCGTCCCAGATAGCGCTCGACGGCGACGGGCATCGTGTAACTGGCCGACCCCTCCGCGAGGATGACCGTCGAGTCGAACTCGCCGATGCTGATGGCGAACGCGAACGCCGCGCCGGCGACGACGCCCGCGGCGACCAGAGGGAGTTCCACGTCGAGGAGGGCGCGGACGCGACTCGCCCCCAGCGTCCGCGACGCCTCCACGAGGCGGGGGTCGAGGCCGCCGAGGAGAGGGGCGACGTTGCGCGTCACGAACGGGTACGCGCCGACGGCGTGGGCGGCGACGATGGCCAACGCGCCCGTCACCTGCACGCGGGTGCCGAACACGTCGACGCCGAACACCAGTCCCCGGAGGAGGCCGAGGCCGACGACGATGCCCGACACCGTCAGCGGCGCCATCGAGAGGGCGTCGATTACCTTCCGCCCGCGGACTCCCGCGTCGTCAACACGCTGGTGACGACACCCATCGGGAGGGCGAGAGCGAGCGTTCCGAGGCCGAAGACGAGCGAGTTTCTGACCGCCGAGAGCGGCCGAACCTGATAGGTCGTCCCCGTCTGCTGGCGTTCGACGAGGAACAGGTAGTGGTCGAGCGTGAACCCGCCCTGCGGTCCGGTGACGCTGGCGAGGAGCATCGACGCGATGGGGGCGACGAACACCACGACGGCGACGACGCCGTACGCGAGGACGGCCAGCGTGGTGCCGAGTTCGGGGAACGACGGCGCGGACGGCCACACCGACCGACGACGCTGCGGGCGCGCGCCGCGACTGCCCGACGCGCGACTCCCCTCGTAGCGGAGGTAGGCGTACGTCAGCGCCAGCGAGATGGCCGTCTCGACGGCCGCCAGCGACGCCGCCTCCGCGAAGGCGAGGTTCTGGACGCGCGAGTAGATGAACACCTCGACGGTGGCGAGTTGGAAGCCGCCGAGGGCGAGGACGATGGGGAAGGAGGCGAAGGTGAAGATGAACGTGAGCGTCGCGCCGACGGCGACGGCGGGGAGCAGTTGCGGGAGGACCACGTCGAGGAAGGCGCGACGCGGCGACGCGCCGAGCGTCCGGGCCGTCTCCACGGCGGAGGCGTCCACGCTCTCCCACGCCGCCGTCGCCACGCGCGTGACGAGGGGTGCGTTGTAGAAGGCGTGGGCGACGATGATGGCGGGCAGCGAGTAGAGCATCGTGAACTCGGGGAGTCCGAGGGCGGACAGCGCACGGTTGAGCGTCCCGTTCTGCCCGAACGTCGCGACGAAGCCGATGGCGACCATGATGGAGGGCATGACGAACGGGAGGATGGTGAGCGAGCGAAGCGTCTCCCGCCCGCGGAAGTCGAAGCGCGACAGCACCCACGCGCCGGGGAGGCCGAGGGCGACGGAGGCGACGGTGGAGAGCAGCGCTTGGTACGCGGTGAACCGGAAGATGCCGAGGTAGAACGGCGACGTGAGTACCTCGACGAGGGGGGTCAGCGTCCACTCGCCGGAGACGCGAACCGCGTCGACGAACACCGTCCGACGGGGTAGTAGAAGAGGACGAACAGGACGACTGCGGTCACGGCGGCGACGAACGCCAGCGCCCGCCGTTCGACCCCTCGGGCGAGTGCCGCGACGCTCACCCGTTCAGTTCCCGACGAACTGCCGTTCCCACGCGCTGGTCCACTCACTGAGGTTGTCTCGGAGCGTGTCGTAGTTGAAAGTGACTGCTTCGGGGGGTTCCTGCGCGTACTTGGCGAACGATTCGGGCAACTCCGCCGTCGTCGTCGCCGGGTACTGGACGTTGCGGACGGCTATCTCCGCCTGCACGTCGGGCCTGAGGACGAAGTCCATGAACGTCCGCGCGAGTTCGGGCCGGTCGGTGCCCTCGAACATCGCCATCCCCTCGGGGTTGGCGTAGCCCTGGTCGTTCAGGAAGCGGAGTTGGTGCTTCGCCAGGTCCTCGCCGGAGTCGTGGGCGTACACCTGGTCGGTGGAGTAGGAGACGACCATCGGCGCCTCCCCGTTCGAGTAGGCGGTGTAGGAGGTGGACCAGTCCTCCAGCACGCGCACGTCGTTCTCCTTCAGCCCCTGCCAGTAGTCGAGGAAGCCGTCGCGCCCCTTCGCCGCGACGGTGTGCAGGAGGAACGCCTTGCCCGTCGCACTCGAGACGGGGTTTTGGGTCAACAGGTCGCCCGCGAACTGGTCCTCCAGCAGGCCGTCGAACGTCGCCGGCGCGGCGAAGTCGCCGTCGCCGAACGTCTCGTCGAAGACGAGGCAGATGTAGCCCGTGTCGTACGGGACGGCGCGTCCCTGCGGGTCGAACTCCAGCGACTCCTTCACCGTGTCGCGCCGTTCGAGGCCGTCGACGGGGGCGAAGAGCGGGGCGTCGAGGTTCTCGTCGATGCGGATGAGCATGTTCACGTCCAGCCCAACGTACAGGTCCGCCGGGATGTCGACGCCGCGGGCGGCGCGTTCGATGTAGTAGTTCACCTCGCTGTCGGGCGTCTCGTAGCGAATCGTCGCGTCGAACTCCGACTCGAAGGCGTCCTTCAACCACGGGCCGGGGCTCGTACTCGGCGCGTCCACGAACGCGCCGTACGTCGCGACGACCAACTCCGGCGTCTCCCCGCCGGCGGTGCCCGTCGTCGTCCCCGTCTCACTCGCCGTCGTGCCGCCCGTCGTCGTCGTGCCCTCGTCCGCCGTGGTCGCGCCGCCGTCGCCGAGACACCCGGTGAGAGCCGCGACGCCGCCCGCTCCCGCCGTCGTCAGGAAACTGCGTCGTTTCATTACCAAGTAGTTCCACCCGGTGATACTTAACGCGTGTCATCGCGAGCGACTGCGGGCGTCGGCGCCGAGGGGCGTCCGTCGACGGGAAGACGCGACGAGTCTGTCGACGGAACCGCCGCGTCGCTCCGTCGCGCCGCGTTTCGGAGGAACGACTTTGTACCTCCACAGATACCTCCGGTCGTGACACTCGACCGTCGGTACGTGTTCGGCGGACTGTTCGTCCTCGCGGGCGTCGCCGCCGCGTTCCTCCTGCGTTCCGTCCTCGGCACCGTCTTCTTCGCCGTCACCGTCGCCTACCTGCTGTGGCCGGTCCGACAGGCGCTGGTCCGGCGCGGACAGTCGTTCCGGGTGGCGAGCGGTGTGGCGACTGCGGGGGCACTTCTGGCCGCGCTCCTCGTCCTCTCGCCGCTGGTCGTCGTCGTCTACCTCCGCTTCGACGCGCTCGCGTCGCTCTTGGACCTCATCCCCTCGGACGTCGTCTTCGAACTGTTCGGGATGACGTACCGGTTCACGCTGGCGGAGGTGTCGACGTTCGCCGTCGCGTACCTCCGGCGACTGGCGACGGCCGCGGCGGCGGCGACGCCCGTCCTTCTCGTGAAGGCGACGCTGTTCGTCTTCCTCGTCTACTCGCTGCTCTACCACGGCGAGAACGCCCAGCGCGCGGCGCTCGCCGTCGTCCCGTCGTCGTACCAGCCGGCCGCCAGAGCCCTGAACGAACGCGCCCGCGACACGCTGTTCGCCATCTACGTCCTGCAGGCCGCGACGGCCGTCGGGACGTTCGTCCTCGCCCTGCCGGTGTTCTACCTACTCGGCTACGACGCCGTCGTCACGCTCGCCACCGTCGCCGCCGTCCTCCAGTTCGTCCCCATCCTCGGCCCGACGCTCCTCCTCGCGGGGTTGGCGGCGTACCAACTCGCCATCGGGCAGACGGTGGCGGCACTCCTCGTCGTCTTCGTCGGCGGTGCCGTCGTCGCGTGGCTTCCGGACGTGCTCATCCGACCGCGCCTCGCCCAACAGACGGCGCACATCCCCGGCAGCCTCTACTTCGTCGGCTTCTTCGGCGGCGCTCTCACCCTCGGCGCCGTCGGTATCGTCGCCGGTCCCCTCGCCGTCGGCCTGTTCGTCGAGACGGCGTCGCTGCTCACCGGCGAACTCCACGCCGTCCCCGTCGACGACGAGTGAAGTCACGGGGCTCGTTCGAGCGGAGGTGGTCACGCACCGAAACCCGCTCGCGGCGTCCTCCATCCCGGCCTCTCGCGAACTCTATATAAACGGGTTATACGAATAAGCTACAGAACGATGCAGTTACGGGCCTTCTATTCGGGTATATGGCACAGAGAACCCGTGCCGACGACCAAGGCAGCGCCACCGAATTAGAACTCTACCTCCCCGCCGGGGTCAGCCCGTCGTTCGACGGCAGTTGGTTCGACCGACTGTGGGCGAGGCTGTTCGACTATCGCGTCTGAGACGCCGACGTCGCTCCGAACGAACGCGCAGACACCGTCGACTCGGAGGTAGCGTGTATTTTCGCCGCCCGACTCTCCCGGTCTGACCGCCGCGTACGAGACGTGAGAGTGAACGGTCTCGTCGTGTTCGGGAATCGCGACCGACCCAGTTAAGCCCCCACACGGTCACCGCTACGACCACGGCAGCGAGTGGTGTCGTGTCGATCGTCACCGAACGTCTCGACACCTCTCGTCGCGAGATTCGAAGCTGCACACCACTCCCCTGTAGAACATGACCGACATCAAAGCGGTCGTCCGGGTTCAGCACCCCGACATCGTGCTCTCACAGACGGTCGATCACGACCGAAGCTCGACGGTCAAGTCGGTGTCAGAAGCGGGCACTGACCCGACGTCGGGGAAGTTCTTCTATCACATCGAGTCGTCCGACTTCTCCCAGTTCGAAGACGGACTCCGGAAGGACAGCACCGTCGCCGAGTTCGAACGCGTCAGCGAAACCAGAGACGAGAAGGCAATCTACAGCTTCGAGTACACGGACGAAGCGAAGGTCCTCTCGCCGGTAGTCTCGGCGGCGAACGGCGTCATCCTCGACATGGAGAACGACGGAAGCGCCTGGATACTGACGGTGTGGATACCCGAGCGAACGGAGTTGGTCCACCTCTGGGAGTACGCGCAGGAGAACGACATCGACATCGAATTACTGCGCGTGAACGAGTACGCCAGTTTGGGTACGACGGACGCCGGGTTGACCGACAGCCAACGGGACGCACTCCTCGTCGCACTCGAAACGGGGTACTTCGAAGAACCGCGGGACGCGACGCTCGGCGACGTCGCCGCCGATTTGGACATCTCTCAACCCGCGGCCAGCGGCCTCCTCCGACGCGGAATCAAGCGACTCATCGTATCATCTCTGCTGGACGACGAGGAATCCCCGGACTGACCGTCGACGACTCGTGCGACGGCGACGGTGACGTCCGGGGAACTTCGGGAGCGCGTACGATAGTACTTAGCTGTTTCCCACGACTCGACAGTTCAGCCGTCGAGAAAATGCGAACAGATAACAGGGCTCGTCGTGACCGTGGTAGGGACGAATGCCAGAGCCAGTCATCGCGTCGGTCGGCGCCTCGCCGATCGGCCGCACGGACCTCCCGGGTCGCGACCTGTTCTCGGTCGCCCTCGCGGAGGCGTTCGACGAACTGCCCGACCCCGCCGACGTCGTGGAGGCGATGTACGTCGGCAACCAGTCGGAGAGCTACGAACACCAGATAATGCACGGGACGCTCCTGGCCGAGTGGGCCGGCCTCCGTCACGTCCCCGCCGAACGAGTCGAGGGGTGCGCCGCCGCGGGTGCGCTCGCGCTGCGCAACGCGGTCAAGGACGTCCGCAACGGCGAGCACGAGGCCGTGCTCGCCTGCGGCGTCGAGAAGATGCGTCCGCGGGTACCAGCGGCGCGACGGACGCGCTGTCTGCGGCGTTCGACCGCGCCATCGAGCAGCGCTCCGGCGTCACCGCGCCCAGCCAGTACGCGCTCCTCGCCCAGCGGTACCTCCACGAGACGGACGCCACGGAGCGCGACCTCGCCGAAATCGCGGTGAAGAATCACGCCAACGCCGCTCGCAACCCCCGAGCGCAGTTCCCGAAGGAGATCGACGTGGCGACGGTTCTGGACTCCGACCCCGTCGCCCCGCCGCTGAAGCTCTACGACTGCGCGCCGGTCGGTGACGGTGCCGCGGCCGTCCTCGTGACGACCGCCGAGTTGGCGGCCGACCTCGACTGCCCGCAGGTGCGCGTCGCGGGTAGCGGGGCCTCCGCGAACAACATCGCGGTCGCAGAGCGGAACATGACCGACATCGCGGGCGCTCGCGTCGTCGCCGAGACGGCCTACGAGGAAGCGGGCATCGACGCCGCGGCCGTCGACATCGCGGAGGTCCACGACGCCTTCACCGTCTGCGAGGCGTTGCTCGCGGAGGCCGCCGGCTTCGCCCCCTCGGGAACGGGCTATCAGAGCTACCGGGAACCAGCCGAGCGAGCGGACGGCTGGACGGACGTGCAGTTGAGTCCGAGCGGCGGCCTGAAGGCCCGGGGCCACCCCATCGGCGCGACCGGCCTCCTGCAGGCGCTCGAAGCCTACGAACAGCTCACGGGGGCCGCGGGTGACCGCGCGGTCGAGGGTGCCGAGACGGCCCTCCTGCTCAACGAGGGGGGCGTCGCGGACGCCGTCACCGTCGGCCACGTGCTCACGACGACGGAGGCGGAGGCACGATGACCGACGCCGACCTCGACGCGACCGACCCGCGGACGCTGCCGGGTTTCTTCGACGCTCTCGCGGACGGCGAACTCCTGGGCGGAGTCTGCGCGGACTGCGGACAGGTCCTGTTGCCGCCGCGGCCTGCCTGTTACGCCTGCGGCAGTCGCGCCGTCGACGTCGAACCGCAGTCGCCCGAGGGGCGGGTCTTCTCGTACACGGAGGTCCACACGCCGCCGCCGGCGTTCGCGGCGGACGCGCCCTACACGGTCGCCGTCGTTGAACTCGCGGACGGCGGCCGCCTCCTCGGGCGCGTGGCCGCCGACTACGCCGACGTCGCCATCGGCGACCCGGTCGAACTCACGGTGCGCGAACCGACGAGCGCGGAGCAGGAGGCCGCGCTGGACTACGAGGAGGACTGGCCGATCCACGTCTTCGAGCTTCGGTGAGAGTCGGGGCCCCGGCTCCACGCCGGTCCGCCGGTGGTCGAACAGGTCGGTCGACGACCCGCTTCGGTTCCGAGCGGGCGCGATAGGCCGTCGCGTGTCCGACACGAGCCGGACGCTCCGACGGATTCCAGCGGACGCCGGCCGTCTCAGGCCGTCTCGACCGGTCCGCCGCGGTCCTCCCACTCGGTGAGGCTCCCCCTCGTAGAACGCCACGTCCTCGTAGCCGAGCGAGCGCAACACGACGTAGGTGTGACTGATGCGCCGGGCGGTGTTGCAGTAGAGGACGACGCGTCTGTCGGGGGCGATTCCCGCGTCCGCGAGGGCGGCTTCGAGTTCGTCGGCGGACTTCAGCCCGCGCGTCTCGTCGTCCACGAGTTCCCGCCAGTCGAGGTTGACCGCGCCGGGGAGGTGGCCCTCCTCGAACTCCCAGTCCTCGCGGGTGTCCACGACCACGCAGTCGGGGTCGTCCAGACTGTCGCGGACGAACTCGTAGTCCACCAGCGGCGACCGCTCGGGGTCGCGCACCTCGTACGCCGTCGCCGTCACCGCGGGGGCGTCGGTGGTCGTCTCCCGGTCACGGTTCCACGCGCTGTAGTCGCCGTCCAGGAGGTGCAGGCGGTCCGGCGGGTGGCCGTACAGTTCCGCGGTGACGAGAAAGCGCGCGGCGAACACGCCGTGGGTGTCGTCGTAGGCGACGAGGTGGTCGTCCGGACCGACGCCCGCCCCGGACAGCAGCGACTCCCACGCGTCCGCGCCGGGGAGCATCCCCTCGTCGCCCTCGGACGACCGGAACTCGTCGAACGGGACGTTGACGGCGCCGGGGAGGTGGCCGATGCCGTCGAACTCCCACGCGTCTCGGACGTCCACGAGGCGAATCTCGTCGCGTCGTGACTCGACCCAATCGGGCGACACGACGACGTTCTCGTACATGCGACGACGTATTCACCCCGACGTCTTCAACCCGGCTGGTGGGGGTGTCGTTCGCCGGGCGTCCGAGAAACCAGAATTCCTTGCCGCTAATCGCCCGCAGTTCCGTGTTCGCCCGCCGTCGCCGCGTCCTCGGACGTGCCGCGCCCGATTAATGCGGCAACATCGTCCGCATGGCGCGATGATGGGCAGTACACGCCGTGGATGGGGGGATTAAGCCGGATGCGCTCCTAGAAGGGTACGTAATGTCAACCGACGGTTACGCGAAGGACGTGCTCGTCTCGGCGGATTGGGTGGAAGACCACCTCGACGAGTTCCAGTCCGACGACCCGGCGTATCGACTCGTGGAAGTGGACGTGGACACGGAGGCGTACGACGAGGGCCACGCCCCCGGCGCCATCGGCTTCAACTGGGAGACGCAACTGCAGGACCAGACCACCCGCGACATCCTCACCAAGGAGGACTTCGCGGACCTGCTGGGCAGTCACGGCATCTCCGAGGACTCCACCGTCGTCCTCTACGGCGACAACTCCAACTGGTTCGCCGCCTACACCTACTGGCAGTTCAAGTACTACGGCCACGACGACGTCCGCCTCCTGAACGGCGGCCGCGACTACTGGCTGGAGAACGACTACCCGCTGACCGAGGAGATCCCCGACTTCGACGCCGTCGAGTACGCGGCGAAGGGGCCGTTCGAGTCCATCCGCGCGTACCGCGACGACGTGCAACACGCCGTCGACGAGGGCCTGCCCCTCGTGGACGTTCGCTCGCCCGAGGAGTTCTCCGGCGAGATTCTCGCGCCCCCGGGACTGCAGGAGACGGCCCAGCGCGGCGGCCACATCCCCGGCGCCTCGAACATCTCGTGGGCGGCGACGGTCAACGACGACGGGACGTTCAAGTCCGCCGAGGAACTCGAAGCACTGTACGGCGACGAGGGCATCGACGGCGACGAGACGACCGTCGCCTACTGCCGCATCGGCGAGCGCTCCTCCATCGCGTGGTTCGCGCTCCACGAACTGCTCGGCTACGACGAAGTCGTCAACTACGACGGCTCGTGGACCGAGTGGGGCAACCTCGTCGGCGCGCCCATCGAGAAGGGCAACTGACTCGGCGCGCGACCGAACCCGCCTCGGGCGGTTCGACGCCGCGGCTCCGACCACTTTTTGCGCACCGCCGACCGGACGTCGCGATTTCGTGAGAGCGCGGCGTCCGTCGAGGCGGCCTAGCCGCCGATGCGGCCTAACCGCCGAGGACGAACGACGCGACGGCGGGCGTGAGGAACGCCTCCACGAACGCGGCGACGACGAACAGCGGAACCAGTCCGAGGAGGACGCGGTAGGCGCGGCGCACCGCCGCCGCGACGCCGTCGGCGGTGGTCCGCCTGCGCGCCGCGCGGTAGCCGACGCCGCCCAGCCAGAGGCCCAGTCCGCCGCCGAAGACGAGGGCCGGCACTCGACGACGCCGTGCGGGGCGACCAGGGCGGCGAACGCGACGGGGTCGAACACGCCGCCGAGAGCGCCGACGAGCACGCCGTTGAAGCCGAGGTTCACCACCGCGGGCACGCCGACGGCGATACCGCTGTAGGCGGTGTCGGCGGCGACGAGCCAGTTGTTCGCGGCGAGATTGACGAACGTCCCCACCGGGAACGCGCCGAACACCTCGCCGACGCCTCCCGGATGGGCAGCGACGTGTCGTACCGCGCGGTGGCGGCCCACCCGCCGGCGACGCCGCCGCCGAAGACGACGGCCGAACCGAGGTTCGCCAGCGGGTGGTCGCGGACGAACGCGCCCAGCGAACGCAGGCCGCCGCCGAACGCCGCACGACCCCGGTCGAGGAGCGCGGGCGTCGCCGCGCTCGACAGGTCGCGTTCGGCGTACAGCGCCGTCTTGAAGCCGTCCAGTACCGGGCGGACCAGCACCGTCCCGACGAGTGCGGTCACGCGCGTCGCCCCGGCCAGCGAGGCGATGCCGGCGACGGTCACCGTGACGAGGAGGGCACCGAACGCGACGGCGACGTAACCGACGAACGCCTCGGGGCGGCGGAACGGGAACCCCGCGCTCCGGCGGACGGCGGCGACGACGCCCACTCCGTCCACGACGACGGCCTGTTCGGCGAACGCGAACAGGGCGACGACGACCAGCACGAAGAGGATGGCCAGCAGACCGCCGAGCAACAGGGCGACCACTCCCGCCGCGGCGGAGACGGTCGCGAGGCCGAGTCCGAGGAGGCCGACGGGCACCGTGACGGCGGCCAGTGCGACGAGGAGGAGGAGACGGACGCCGAGGAGGGTGAGCCAGTCGCTTCGCGCGCCGACGAGTGCGGCGCGGACGCCGTCGTCGTCG
>NZ_WPCD01000068.1:0-15734 GCF_009741955.1 Halogeometricum sp. CBA1124
TCGAGTCGTTCCTCGACGACGACCCGGCGACGTACCCGCGACCGGTCGCGGAGGACCGGTACGAGGAGGGCCACCTCAGCGCGACGTCGTCGGCGTCGTCCCCACGGCGGCCGACGGCACGGCCACCCTCGCCACGCTTCTCACCTCCCGTTCGGACCACACCCGCGAGTCGGCACTCGACGCGGTTCGGACCGCCGCCGCAGACTACGACGCCGACGAACTGGCCGCGGCCGCGGCCGACGACGGCCTCGCCGACGTGCCGCACACCGAGGCCGTCGCCACCGACCTGCACGTCCTCTCGCTCCTGTCCGGCCGCCGCGCCTCCGGGTCGCCGGGCCGGACTTCGACCCCTACTACGCCCACTCCGGCGGGTACGGCTACACCTGGTTCCGCGACGACGCGGAGATCTCGCGCTTCCTCTTAGAGAGCGACGACCACCTCGACCTGTCGCTGTCGGCGTGGCACGACCGGAGCGCGCGGGCGTACCGGCAGACGCAACTGGACGACGGGTCGTGGCCGCACCGCGTCTGGCCGTTCAGCGGCGAACTCGCGCCGGGGTGGGCGAACGGCCGCCTCGAAGCCGGGTCGGACGTGGAGTATCAGGCCGACCAGACGGGGAGCGTCGTCGCCTACCTCGCTGCGTACCTCGAGGAGGCCGACGACGAGGGCGTCACCGAGACGCTGGAACGCGCCCTCGCCGGCCTGAACGAGACGCTCGCCGACGACGGCCGCCCCGTCGCCTGCCAGAACGCGTGGGAGGACATGTCCGGCCGGTTCGCCCACACGGCGGCGACGTTCCTCGAGGCGTACGCGCGACTCGCGGCCACCGACACCGAACTCGCCGCGGCGGCGAAGGCCCGCGCCGACGAGGTGTACGAGGCCGTCGACGACCTGTGGGTTCCCTCCCGCGGCATCTACGCGCTCCGGGAGTACCCGGACGACCACGAAGAGACGGGGCTGGACGACCGGTGCGACTCCGCGACGCTGGCGTTGGTCGACGCCCACCGGACGTACGCGCGGGTCGGCGCGGTGGACGACGAACGCGTGGACAGACTCGTCTCGCACGTCGAGCGCGTGGTGGCGGAACTGTCCCGCGACCCGGCCGGCCCGGTCAGCGGGCTGATTCGGTACGAAGGCGACGACTGGCGGACGGGCGAACAGGACGACGAGAAGATATGGACCGTCTCGACGGCGTGGGGCGCGCACGCCGCCGCGAGTCTGAGCGCCCTCTTGGCCGACAGCGGCGACGCACGGAGCGAATCGGTCGGCGAGACGGCGCAGGACCTGCTGTCGCTCGTCCTCCCGGACGGACCGCTCACCACCGACGCCGGCTACCTGCCCGAACAGGTGTTCGACGACGGCACGCCCGATAGCGCGACGCCGCTGGGCTGGCCGCACGCGCTCAGACTGGCGACGGTGGCCCTGATGGACGAGTACGGACTGCTCGAAGAACGCTCGGTCGTCGCCGACGACTGAGGCGACGGGTCGCTCCGCGAACCGGGCTACGCCGGGACTTCTCGCTTCGTCGCGTCCGACAGCAACGCGTCGCCGTCGGTGGCGTCGAACAGGTGGACGTCCGACTGGTCGAACGTCACCTCGACGGTGTCGCCGACGGTCGGTTCCACGTCCGAGTCGACGCGGGCGATGAAGTCGGCGGCCACGTCGAGGTGGAGGTAGTTGTCGGAGCCGACGGGTTCGACCACGTCCACCGTCGCCTCGATGCCCTCGCCCGCGTCGGCGACGCGGACGTCCTCGGGGCGGATGCCGAGTCGGAGCGCCCGCGCGTCGACGGCCGAGACGCGGCGGGCGACGTCGCCGGTGAGCGCGTAACTGAACCCGTCGTCGTTCGACAGCGTCACTGACCCGCCGTCGCCCGTCGCCTCCACGTCGACGAAGTTCATCGACGGCGACCCGACGAAGCCGCCGACGAACTCGTTCGTCGGGTTCTCGTAGACGTCCTTCGGTTCGCCCACCTGCTGGAGGACGCCGTCTTTGAGGATGGCGAGTCTGTCGCCCATCGTCATCGCCTCCTCCTGGTCGTGCGTCACGTAAATGGACGTGATTCCGAGTTCGTTCTGGAGGCGCTGAATCTCCGTCCGCATCGTCGTCCGGAGTTTGGCGTCGAGGTTCGACAGCGGTTCGTCGAACAGGAACACGTCGGGTTCGCGCACGATGGCGCGCCCGAGGGCGACGCGCTGTTTCTGCCCGCCGGAGAGTTCGCTCGGCTTGTCGTCCAAGAGGTCCTCGATGCCCATCATCTCCGCCGTCTCCGCGACGCGGGCGTGGCGTTCGTCCTTCGAGAGGTCCGTACTCATCCGCAGGCCGAACGCCATGTTCTGGCGGACGGTCTTGTGCGGGTACAGCGCGTAGTTCTGGAACACCATCGCCACGTCTCGCTTCCGCGCGTGCACGTCCGTCACGTCCTCGTCGTCGAAGCGAATCGTCCCGCTCGTGGGTGATTCGAGGCCGGCCATCATCCGCAGCGTCGTCGACTTCCCGCACCCCGACGGCCCGACGACGGTGACGAACTCGCCGTCCGCCACCTCGAACGAGACGTCGTCCACCGCGACGATGCGGCCGTTGTCGAACTCCTTTCGTAGATTATCGAGCGTTACAGTTGCCATTTGACCGATGCTTGTGACGACGAGATATAGTTCTTGCCCTCTGTGTGGAATTTGTGAGGTACGATTTCGTACTACTTTTTCTGAGTTCGAATGATTTAAGTTGTGAACGAATAATTCAACTCTTATTCACCCATGACAATGGACCGCAGAACGGTGCTGAAGCACCTCGGAGCGCGGGCGTCGTCGGCGCCCTCGCCGGCTGTGTCGGCGTACAGAACCAGAGCGAGCAGACGGCGGCCGAGTCCGGCGGCGAATCCGGCTCCGACGCCACCGACTCCGGCGGCGACGCGACGGCGACGGAGTCCGGCCCGGCGGGGACGGCGAAGGCGTGGTACCAACTCGCCGATACGGAGGTGCCGGCCCGCAAGGAGGCCATCCAGTCGTACAACGACGCGACGAAGCACACCGTCGAGGGAGCGGACATCTCCGACCTGCGGAAGAAGACCACCTCCGCCGTCCCGGCCAACCAGGGCCCGGCGACGTTCGAGTGGGCGCACGACTGGGTCGGCGACTACCACCAGCGCGGGTTCGTCGTCGACAAGAGCGACGCGCTCTCGGTCAGTCTCGACGAGTTCACCGACGCGGCCGCGGGCGCGTCCAGTTCGACGGCGCGACGGTCGGCCTCCCGCACGCGGCGGAGACGGTTGCGCTGGTCTACAACGAGGAGATGGTCGACTCCGCGCCCTCGACGGTGGCGGAGATGCAGTCCGTGATGGAGGAGTATCACCGACCCCGAGAACGGGACGTACGGTCTCGGCTACCCGTTCGACCCCTACTTCGTCAGCGCGTGGGGGCAGGCGTTCGGCGGCTACTACTTCGACCCCGAGGCGGACCCGCAACTCGGCATCAACGCCGACGCGACGGTGAAGGGGTTCCAGTTCGCCGTCGACGAACTCGTGCCGTACATGCCGAAGGACCCGACGTACGGGCCGCAGGCCGCGGCGTTCGCCGAGGGCAACGCGCCGTTCGCCATCAACGGCCCGTGGTACCTCAGCACGCTGAACGAGAAGGGCATCGACTACGGCGTCGCCGAACTCCCCGCGCCCGAGGGCGGCGAGCCGAGTCCCTACACGGGCATCACGATGTGGTACTTCTCGAAGGGGATGGAGGGCGACGACGCCACGGCGCAGGCCGCCCTCGACTTCGTCGAGTGGTACACGACGAACGAGGACGTCCTCCTGCGCAACGCGAAAGAGCAGGGCTCGATTCCCGTCTTGGAGAGCATCGCCACGAGCGACGAACTGCCCGCGGCGGTGCAGGGCTTCTCGAAGGCCGTGAGACAGGGCGTCCCGATGCCGACGCACCCGAAGATGAACGCCGTCTGGACGCCCGTCAAGGACGCGCTGACGAAGGCGTTCAACGGCGACGCCGACGTCGGCGCCGCGATGGACGAGGCGGCGAAGACGGTCCGTAGCAACTGGGAGTGACCGCGCCATGAGCACCGCCTCCCGCGTCGCCACCCGAGTCGCGGACGTCCCGTTCCTCGACAGAGAGGACACCTCGCTCCTCCTCGTCCTGCCGGGGCTGTTCGTCTTCTCCGCGTTCATGCTGTTTCCGGTGCTGTACCTCGTCGGCATCTCCTTCACGAACGCGCGGCCGGCGAACCTGTTCGCCGGCGAGACGGCGCTGGACGTCCTGACGTTCGGACAGGCCGAGTTCGTCGGCCTCCAGAACTACGTCTCGGCGCTGACCGACCCGGCCTTTTGGAACTCCTTCGGCGTGACGTGGCTGTTCGTCGCGACGAGCGTCACCGCGAAGATAGCGTTCAGCGTCGGCATCGCCCTCGTGGTGACGGGTGACCGCGTCCGCGGCAAGCGGTTCATGCGCTCTCTCATCATCATCCCGATGGGCCTGCCGGCCATCTTCGTCGTCACCGTCTGGCGGGGCATCTTCAGTACGGCCGAGTTCGGACTGGCGAATCAGCTCCTCAAGTCGGTGGGCTTCGAGTCCGTCGCGTGGCTCTCACAGCGGTGGACGGCCTTTCTCGCCTACAACGTCACCGAGGTGTGGCTGGCCTACCCGTTCATGGTTCTCATCACCGTGAGCGCACTGCAGGACGTTCCCGAGGAACTCCACGAGGCGGCGATGGTGGACGGCGCGGGCTACGTCTCGCGCTTCCTGCACGTCACCCTGCCCTCCATCAAGCGGCCGGTGATGTTCGCGTCCATCCTGACCGCCGCGGCGTCGTTCCAGGCGTTCCTCATCCCGTACGTGTTCAATCAGGGCGGCCCGGCGCGAGCGAACGAACTCATCGTCGTCTACGGCTACCGCGAGGCGTTCACGTTCTCACAGTACGGCGAGGGCGCGGCCATCAGCCTGCTCGCCGTCGCGTTCATCGGCGCGTTCATGTGGCTGAACGTGAAGAAAGGGCGACTCGCCGACGGGGTGGGGGACGCGTGAGCCTCCTCGGCGGCGTCGTCGACAGCATCGCCGACGACGTGAAGGCGGCCGCGTACACGCCGGTGGAAGTCGGGCGCGACGCGGCGTACACCGCCCGCGGAGTCGCCCGCGGCGAGATTTCGCCGGCCGGCCCGCTGAAGACGCTCGGCGCGACGCTCGGGGCCACAGTCGTCGTCGGACTGCTCCTGTTCCCCGTCTACTGGATACTCATGTCCGCGCTGTCGGGGTCCGGGGGTTCCATCTACACGACGAACGGGCTGTCCCTGCTCCCGCAGGACCCCTCGCTGAAGCCGTTCCTCTGGGTCGTCGGCGACCTCATCGTCCCGTCGTACGCCATCAGCCTGAACCTCCCGTTCACGGACCTCGCGGTGGTCCTCGACACGCCCGAACTGGTGTTCCTCGACGCGTCCGCCTACGGCGTCGAGAACCCCTCGAACTTCAAGGGGTTCTTCTGGAACAGCCTCACGGTGTCGATTCCGACGGTCATCATCGCGATGTGTCTCATCGTCCCGGCGTCGTACGCGCTCTCGCGCCGGGAGTTCATCTTCCGCCGGAAGATTCTGTTCGTCTACGTCCTCCTGACGCAGGTGGGCGGCGGCCTCGGAATCGCCCTGCTCATCGGCCTCTACACGGTGTACGTGCAGGTGGGGCTGAACGACAGCAAACTGGCGCTGGCCGTCTACTACGCGGCGACGGCGGTGCCGTTCAACACGTGGCTCTTGAAGACGTACATGGACGGCATCCCCACGTCGTACGAGGAGGCGGCCGTCGTGGACGGCGCGCCCCCGTGGCGCGTCGTCACGGAGGTCATCCTCCCCCTGTCGGCCGCCGGGCTGGCGACGGTGTTCATCTTCACCTTCCTCACGGGGTGGACGGAGTTCGTCGTCGCCCAGACGCTGCTCGGGACGGAGAACTACACGCTCCCGGTCGGCCTCTACTCGCTGGTCGACGAATACTCCATCCCGTGGGCGCGGTTCTCGGCGTTCGCGCTCGTGTTCGCCTCACCGCTCATGCTGGTGTACTTCTTCGCCCAACGGTACATCGAGGGCGGCCTGTCGTTCAGCGGGATGGAAGGCTGACGGGCCCCCTTCTTCGACGCGACGTTCTCCTTCTTCGACGCGACGTTCTCCTTCTTCTACTTCGCGCACGCGCGTGCGCCGGCACCACAGTCGCGACCGATAGATACTCCCCCCTCTGCCGACCCCGTAACGAACGAGGTGAGACAGGTGAGCGAAGAGACGGAGGCGGCCGAAGCCTTCGTGAAGACGGTCGACGAGGGCGAGGCGTACCACGCGCTGGGGGCGTTGGCGTTACTGAAAGCGACGAGCGAGGAGACGGACGGCGCGTTCAGCCTCGTCGAACGGCGGGGCGACGAGGACAGCGTCGTGACGCCGTTGCACGTCCACCGGTCGGCCGACGAACTCTGGTACGTCCTCGACGGCGAGATACGACTGTTCGTGGACGGCCGGGTCCGGTCCGCGGGGCCGGGCGACACCGCCTTCGCCCCGCGGAACGTCCCGCACGCGTTCCGAATCGCCGCCGACGGTACCAGATGCCTGCTGTTCGTCTCGCCGGGCGTGGAGACGCTGTTCTCCGAGGTGGGGACGCCCGTCGAGGAGGCGACGGTTCCCACCGACGGCCCGGACGACGCCGAGTTGGCCCGTCTCGACTCGTTTCTGGCCGACGCCGACGTGGAGATGCTGGGGCCGTCCCCGTTCGACACCGACGCTGACACCGATAGCGACGCTAGCACCCACACAGACACCGACACCGACACCTGAAGCGCCCCCGGCCCTGAGACGCGGGGGCACGGCCCGTCGGATTCGAAGTCGTTAAAGGCGTCTCCGGGGTAGACCCTGTAACTCGCTGGCCGAACGGGACGCCAGCGGGCACCCGAGGACTCGGGACGAAATGTGGACGGACCTCGAAGGTCCTCCGAATCGCAAGCGCCCGTGGTGAAACTATGGCACGAAGCTTCTACTCCCACATCAAAGACGCGTGGAAGAACCCCGGCGACGGGAAACTCGGCGAACTGCAGTGGCAGCGAAAGCAGGAGTGGCGCGACCAGGGCGCCATCGTCCGCGTCGACCGACCGACGCGCCTCGACAAGGCGCGCGAACTCGGCTACAAGGCCAAACAGGGCATCGTCGTGGCCCGCGTCTCCGTCCGCAAGGGCGGGGCGCGCAAGCAACGGTTCAAGGCCGGCCGTCGGACGAAGCGGCAGGGCGTCAACCGCATCGGTCGCCGCAAGAGCATCCAGCGCATCGCGGAGGAACGCGCCGCGCGCAAGTACCCGAACCTGCGCGTGCTCAACTCCTACTGGGTCGGCGAAGACGGCTCCCAGAAGTGGCACGAGATCATCATGGTCGACCCCGAGCACCCGGCCATCCAGAGCGACGACGACCTCAACTGGATCTGCAGCGACGACCACAAGGGCCGCACGTTCCGCGGTCTGACGAACGCCGGGTCCTCGAACCGCGGTCTGAACAACCGCGGCAAGGGCGCGGAACACACCCGCCCGAGCATCCGAAGCGGTCGCCGCCGCGGCAAGTAATCCGACGCTCGACTCCGACTTTCTTTCGACGCCGCCCGGCGAGTGACGACGCCGACGCGCGCGAGGTGTCGCGACGACACCCGACTCACGTCAACGCGAATCCGAGGACCGAGAGACCGATGAACGCGACGTGCGTCCCCGCGTGCGCGAGCATCGCGGCTTCGAGGTGCCACCGCCAGAAGAACCAGCCGTAGACGACGCCGCCGATGGCGTTCAGGAGGACGGTCCGAATCACCGTCGGGAACGTGAGCGGTCCGAGTCCCGCGATCGCGGGGAGGTGCCCGATGCCGAAGACGAGTGCGGTGAGGACGATGGCCGGCCACATCACGTCGGGGCCGGGGCGACTGACCCCGCCCGCGGCGCGCCACCCGACCCACGCGAGCGCCGACATCAGGCCCCAGCGCAGCAGGAGTTCCTCGGTCAGTCCACCGTAGAGGAACCTGACGGGCGCGGAGGCGACGATATGGACGAGCGTCGCGTCGACGTCGCCGACGCCGGGACGGCCCCGAGCGGAGAGAACGTCACGTCGAGCGCCGCCAGCAGGAAACCGACGACGATACCGGCGAGGAGCGCTCGCGGACCGGTTCGGCGCAGTTGCGGGAGGACGGGGTCGCCGCCGTCCGCGCGTTCGGCGACGAGCGAGCGCAGGCCGACGCGCGCGGTGGCGAACGTCCCGACGAGGACGGCGACGACGAGCAACGCCGCCGGGGTGAGAAGCGAGAGGGCGAGGACGACGAGCGGTGAACTGCCCGGGGGCGACGGGAGCAACCCGGTGGCGGCGAGCGTCGCGCCGAGGGACGCGATACCGAGGAGTCCGAGCGCGAAGAGCGCACCGACGCGGCGGCCGTACCGGCGTCGAGCGTTCGGCTCGCGGCCGAGTGCGTGAGTCCCCGCCATCTGTCCCGTGGTCACACGGCACAGAGATAAGCCCGGCGTTCGACGCCGGGGGCGACGGGAGCGGGGCGGTCAGGCGTCGTGGCCGGAGTCCGTGGGGCCGTCCCACGCGTCGAACCCGCCGCGGAGACTGGAGACGGAGGCGTCGAGGTGCGAGTCGAGCAACGAGGCGACGCGGCGGGAACTCTGGCCGACGTAGCAGGCGACGACCACGTCGTCGCTCCAGTCGGAGTCGACCGTCGCGAGCGAGAGACGCGACGCGGGGAGGTTCACCGCGCCCTCGATGTGGCCGGCGGCGTACGAGGACGGGTCGCGGATGTCCACGACCGTCGTCTCGGTGTCGTCGTCTTCCAGTTTCGCCACCAGCGTCTCCGGGTTCGTCTCCGTGACCATACCCGTGGCTGACGGACGGCGTCTCAAACCGTCTTCGATTCGGGAGGCTCTCTCACGATTCGTCGTGACAGACGGGGGCGCGGGCGCTTGCGTCGTCGGTCGGCGAACGGTGACCCTCGCCGCCGCCGGGCGCGGATTTATTCGGCTCACCGACCAACGTCGGGTATGTCTCTCTCACTCGACGCGACGCAACTCGACCGCTACTCCAGACACATCATCATGGACGAGGTGGGACCGCAGGGACAGAAACGACTCCTCGAGGCGTCCGTGCTGGTCGTCGGCGCGGGCGGTCTGGGGTCGCCGGTGATTCAGTACCTCGCCGCCGCGGGCGTCGGCCGCCTCGGCGTCGTCGACGACGACGTGGTCGAACGGAGCAACCTCCAGCGACAGGTCGTCCACCGCGACGACGACGTGGGGACGCCGAAGGCCGAGAGCGCGGCCGCGTTCGTCCACGGCCTCAACCCCGACGTGACCGTCGAGACGTACGAGACGCGACTGGAGAAGGCGAACGTCGAACTCCTCGCGGACTACGACGTGGTGGTGGACGCCTCGGACAACTTCCCGACGCGCTACCTCGTCAACGACTTCTGCCGACTCCACGACATCCCGGTGGCGCACGGCGCGATATACAAGTTCGAGGCGCAGGTGACGACGCTGGCGCCGGACGGGCCGTGTTACCGCTGTCTGTTCCCGGAGGCACCCGAACCCGGGACGGTTCCCGACTGCGCGACGACGGGCGTCCTCGGCGTCCTCCCGGGAACCGTCGGCTGTATCCAGGCGACGGAGGCCGTGAAACTCGTGCTGGAGGCCGGCGACCCTCTCGTCGGTCGCCTCCTGTTCTACGACGCGATGGACATGACGTTCGAGACGGTGCCGTACCAGCAGAACCCCGACTGCCCCGTCTGCGGCGACGACCCCATCGACTCCGTCGCGGAGGTGGAGTACACCGACGTCTGCGCGGTATCGTCGGAGTGAGTCGGGGCGACGGACGGCGAAGAGAGCAGTCGGGGACGAACGGGGCCGGACGGCGGGAGGTCTCGTCGCGACGCCTCACCGACCCGCGTCGGTCCCGCCGTCGGTCGGCGCGGCCTACGCGGGTTCGGCGTCGGTCGGTGGTGACGCGTCGTCGTCCATCTCGCCCTCGTCGAAGTCCGAGGCGACCACGTCGAACTCGCTGGCCTCGAACGTCGCCGAGATGTCGCCGCCGCAGAGACGCGCGACGCGGTCGGTGAGTTCGTCCAGCGCCATCGTCTGGTCGGCCGTCGCGTCGGTTATCTCGGTGGAGGCGTCGCGCGCGTCGAACGCGTGCGTCTGCGCGGTCTGGATGGTCGTGGTGACCTCCTCGATGTTCTTCGCCTGACTGTCGGTCGCCCGCGCGACTTCGCCGATACCGTCCGCGGCGGCGTCCGTCGCCTGAGCGATCTCCTCGAGCGACTCGAGGACGTCTTCTATCTCGCCGGAGGCGACCTGAATCTGCTCGTGGGACTCCTCGGAGGCCGTCACCGTCTCGTCGGCCTGTTCCTGAATCTGTTCGATGCTCTGTGCGATCTCTTCTGTGTGCTCGTGCGTCTGGTTGGCGAGTTGTTTCACCTCGTCGGCGACGACGGAGAACCCCTCGCCCGCCTCGCCGGCGCGCGCGGCTTCGATGTTGGCGTTCAGCGCCAGCAGGTTCGTCCGGTCTGCGACCTCTGCGATGACCTCGACGACTTCCTCGATAGCGCCCATTCGCTCTTGGAGTTCGGTGACGGTGGCGAGCAGGTCGTCGGAGATGTCGATGACGTTGTCGGTCGCCGACCGGACGGACTCGCCCGCCCCCCGTGCGCTCTCGGCCGCCGTCTGCGCTTGCGCCGCGGAGCTCGCGACGTCGTCGGAGGTGGCGGCTATCTCCTCCATGCTCGCCGAGAGGTCCTGCATCTCGTCTGCACCCTCGTCGAGCAGTTCGCTCTGTTCGGTCACCTGCGACTCGATGCGCGTCGCGGCGTCGGCGGCGCGTTCGATGGCCTCACCCAGGTGGACCGCCTTCTCGTCGACCTCCTCGGCGAGTCGCTCGAAGCGCTCGGCCATCGCGTTGAACTCGGGGACGACGGACAGCGTCCGCTCGTCCAGATGCCCGGTGTCGTCTTCGAAGTCGATGCGTGCGGACAGGTCGCCGTCGGCGAGTGCGCTGACGGTCGCGAGCAGTTCGTCGACGAGTCGAGTCGAGGCTCGCTGGCGCGTGACCACGTCCGTGCGGTCGTAGATGGTCTCGACGACGGCGACGAGGTCACCGTCCTCGAACACCGGTTGGGCGACGAAGCGGATGTGCCGTTCGACGCCGTCGCCGGTCACCATCGTGCTGCTGTCCTCGAACCCGCCGTCGCCCGTCGCGGCGACGCCGAACTCCGTCTCGGCGTTCCGGGGCGCTTCGAGCACCTTGTCGGCGAGCGTCTTCGCCCGACGGCCGTCGGGATAGAACGCCTCGCTGGCGTGCTCGGAGCCGAGCGCCTCGGACGCGGGGACCGCGGTGAGGTTCTCTAGCTGGCGGTTCCACGCGACGACGACGCCCTGAGCGTCGAGGACGAACGTGGGGGCGCCGACGCTCTCCAGAAGCTGTGTGCTGTCGAGCGAGCGCGCGACGCCGGATACCGTCTGGTGGTCTCCGGCCGCGAGACCCCCGTCGGTCCGTGGGCGGTCGCCGCCCACCGGAAGCGCATTCACGAATCGGGTGAGCAACGAACTGAGCATCGTCCCCCTTTTCGCAACATGATAGATAACTGTACCGCGGCGATTTTCAGAACTGATATTCTGAAGACAGCAAACGGGCACCGTCACCGCCTCGACGGCCCAGTCACCACCGCACCGGGTCGTCGTCCACGACGCGGCCCAGCACCGCCGCTTCGGCCTTTCGGAGGTGCTCGGCCGCCGTTCCGGTCGAACAGTCGAGTCGCTCGGCGACGTCGGCGACGGACGCGCCGCGCGGGTCGCCGTAGTAGCCGAGTTCGACCGCCGCCGCGAGTGCGTCTCGCTGTCGCGCGGAGAGTTCCGCCGCGGGTTCGGCGACGCGGCCGGTGTAGTCGCGAATCCTGACGACGTCCATCTCGACGCCCGACGGCAGACCGTCGAGGGCGTCGTCGAGGGCGCCTGTCGCGCCGACGACGGAGATGTCGACGCGCCGGTCTCCGCGGTAGACGACCGGCGGGACGACGACGACGCCGGTGTCGAGGAAAGGCGCGACGAGGGTGGCGTCGGCGTTCCGTTGCTCTTCCTGTACCGCGAGGTAGAACCCGGGACGGTCCTCGGCGTCGGCGACTTCGTAGTCCAGAATCGACGCCGAGGCGTCGAGCGCCGCCGTGTAGCGCCGGGGGTCGTCGCCGTCGACGTGGAAGAGGACGGTGTTTCGCTCGCCGACGGCCGGATTCCAGTGGAGCAGACTCGTCCGTCTGAAGCCGGGCGTCTCGGCCACGAACGCGTGCATCGGATGGACGAACCGGTCGGGGAGACCGAGGCGAATGCGGAGCGACTTCACGACGGTAACTCCGAAACCGGCGCACAAAAAGGGACCTCACGAGTGCGGCAGAAGGGCGAGGCGGTGTCGCGCCGATGTCGAGATATGAGTCTTGACACGCGGTCCGCCGACCGCGCCGAAGTCGAGGCGGCGGGCGGAGTTCACGCGCTTCTCTCGGACCTGGCGTACCGCCGGGACGACCACGTCAACGCGCCCGGGTTCGTCGTCCGCCCGGACGACGTGCAGGCGACGCTGACGCGACTTCGCGACGACGCGGGCTTCGACCACCTGTCGTGCGTCACGGCGCAGGAGTACGCGGACAGATACGAGACGGTGTATCACCTGAAGTCGTACGACGACCCGACCCGAGAGGTGAGCGTCGTCGTCCCCCTGCCCGCTGACGCCCCCGTGAGCGAGTCCGCCGCTCCCGTCTTCCCGACGGCGGGATGGCACGAACGCGAGGCGTACGACCTCGTCGGCGTCCGGTACGAGGACCACCCGGACCTCCGCCGCATCCTCCTCCCCGAGACGTGGCAGGGTCACCCGCTCTCGCGCGGGTACGACCGAGACCGCCCGCAGGTCGTCTCGTTCAGCGAACACGCGAATCCGGTCGAGGACGACGGTCGGGAGGGCGACACGCTGTTTCTCAACGTCGGGCCGCATCACCCCGCGACCCACGGCGTCCTCCACTTGGAGGTGACGCTGGACGGCGAGCAAGTCGTCGACGTGGAACCGGATCTCGGGTACATCCACCGCTGTGAGGAGCAGATGTGCCAGTCGAAGACGTACCGCCACCAGATAATGCCGTACCCCGACCGCTGGGACTGGAGCGGCGCGGGCCTGTTGAACGAGTGGGCGTACGCCCGGGTCGCCGAAACGCTCGCCGACGTCGACGTTCCCGAGTACGCACAGGTCGTCCGGACGATGGTAGCCGAACTGTCGCGGATGCTCGCGCACTTTCTCGCCGTCGGCGCGTACGCCCTGGACGTCAGCGGCGAGTTCACCGCGACGTTCATGTACGCGATTCGAGACAGAGAGAAGTTACAGGACATCCTGGAGGACGTGACCGGCCAGCGACTGATGTTCAACTACTTCCGCCTCGGCGGCGTCGTCTGGGACCTGCCCGAACCGCGCGAAGAGTTCTTCGAAAAGGTGCACGCCTTCGTCGACGGCCTGCCGGCGAAGTTAGAGGAGTACCACGACCTGTTGACGGCCAACGAGATATTTCAGGTCCGGACCGTCGACACGGGGCACCTGCCCCCGGACGTGGCGAAGGCCTACGGCTGTACGGGTCCCGTAGCGCGCGGGTCGGGCGTCGACTACGACCTGCGGCGGGACGACCCGTACGGCTACTACGACGAACTCGACTGGAACGTCGTCACCGAGGACGGCTGTGACAACTTCAGCCGTCTGCTCGTCCGCCTCCG
This sequence comes from Halogeometricum sp. CBA1124, assembly GCF_009741955.1. NCBI lineage: Archaea > Methanobacteriati > Methanobacteriota > Halobacteria > Halobacteriales > Haloferacaceae > Halogeometricum > Halogeometricum sp. CBA1124. Next base: position 13,777 of record NZ_WPCD01000068.1, read on the forward strand.
CGAGATAGAGGAGTCCGCGCGCATCGTCGAACAGTGCGCCGACCTGCTCGAAGACTGGCCCGAGGACGAGCGGACCATCCAGTCGAACGTGCCCCGGACGATACGTCCCGAGGACGACACCGAGGTGTTCCGAGCGGTCGAAGCCGCGAAGGGCGAACTCGGCATCTACGTCCGCTCGGACGGCACCGAGACGCCCGCGCGGTTCAAGATTCGCGGGCCGTCGTTCTCGCACCTGCAGGCGCTCCCCGAGATGGCGCGCGGCGAGTACGTACCGGACCTGATAGCCACGCTCGGGAGTCTCGACACCATCATGGGCGAGGTGGACCGCTGAACGGTCTCCGAGTCGACGCACCCGAACGGGGGTGCGGTTCGCGTGGCGACTGTCGTCGATTCTCGGACGGCGAGAACCGGTTACGGCCGTTTTCTCCGCGGGACGCGTCGGCTCACACATGGAGCTAGACACGACATCGACGGCGGGGGTGGACGACGCCGAGGAGACGCAGGTGTGGATGGTCGAGCGGACGTACTCGGCGGACTCGCCGAACATCCTCGTCGTCGTCTACGCGACGCTGGACGGCGCGCGGTACCTCCAGAAGGAGTGGGCGTTCAACCGCTACGGCAGCAGTCCCGGACCGACCGTCACCGCCGCCCGGGACGTGGGGACGGCGCGCTTGTCGACGGTCGAGGACCCCGAGACGGTCGAACGCTACCGCACGGAAGCCGAACGGATGCGAGAGCGACACGACCCCGACGACACGGTCTGACGCGTCGCTCGGCGGATGGCGAACCGGCGGCACCGGAGTCGAGTCGGCGATGCGCGTCTCCGCGGGCGGGGGTGCCGCACTCCGCGTGGTCGCCCGCGGCGTCGGTCAGGTCACGGCGAGTCTGGCCGCCACTTCCCACTTGAACGTTCGGCCGGACGGTGCCGACGACGGAGTGGCCCGGGAAGCCCGACCCGGGAGACCACAGCGTTTTATCGGCCGGACGGCCGAGGTAGGAGTATGACCTCGCAGGGAATCGTCGGGGAATTTCTCTCTTTGAAGTCCGAGACGGACGCGGACGTGCTGACGATGCAGTGCGGCGACTTCTACGAGTTCTTCGGGGACGACGCGGAGTTCGTCGCCGACGAACTCGACCTGAAGGTGTCGCAGAAGTCCTCGCACGGGTCGTCGTATCCGATGGCCGGCGTCCCGGTGGACGACCTCACGCCGTACCTGAAGGCTCTCGTCGAACGCGGCTACCGCGTCGCCGTCGCCGACCAGTTCGAGGGCGACGACGGACACTACCGGGAGATTACGCGCGTCGCCACGCCCGGCACCCTCCTGGAGACGACGGACGCCGACGCCCGCTACATCGCCGCCGTCGTTGCGCCCGAGGACGCCGCGGGGGTCGGACTGGCGTTCGCCGACGTGACGACCGGCCAGTTCTTCGTCACCGAGACGGCCGACGTCGACGCCGCCCACTCGGAGCTGTACCGTTTCGCGCCCGTCGAGATTCTCCCCGGGCCGGCGGTCCGCAGCGACGACGACTTCCTCTCGCGCCTGCGGCAGGAGACGGACGCGTCGCTGTCGCTGTTCGAGGCCGAGGCGTTCGCGCCCGGCCGGTCGAAACACGTCGTCCGCGAGCAGTTCGGGCGCGAGACGATGGAGAGCGTCGGGCTGGATTCGGACCTGGCGATTCGCGCGGCGGGCGCGGTCCTCCGGTACGTCGAGGAGACGGGGGCGGGCGTCCTCCAGTCGCTGACGCGCCTGCAGACGTACGAGACGAACGACCACCTCGAACTCGACGCGACGACCCAGCGGAACCTCGAACTGACGGAGACGATGCACGGCGAGACGGAGGGAACGCTGGTCGACGCCGTCGACCACACCGTGACGAGTCCGGGCGGCCGACTCCTTCGAGAGTGGATGACGCGCCCCCGCCGTGACCGCGAGGAACTCGAACGCCGCCTCGACGCC